>JBILQY010000015.1:0-19002 GCA_044372955.1 Crocinitomicaceae bacterium
AAGAAAGACTTTTTTTCATGGCGAAAACCTTCTATTTAACAATCGTTGTTTACAATGCAATTAAAATGTTATTTGTGAAACTTTTGAAAATCTCTTGCAATAATAAGCGCAAACTTTTCCTAAATTCAATTAAAATTTTAAACCATGCTAAAAGATATCAAAATAGAAAGAGTGCTGTTTTTGGATATTGAAACTGTTCCACAAACCTACATTTACCAAGACTTAGACGAAAAAACAAAAGAATTATTTAATCACAAAACGCGCTTTTCACAAAACGAAGAAAAATCCTTCGAGGCACTTTACAATGAACGTGGAAGTATTCTCTCGGAATTTGGTAAAATCATTTGTATTTCGATAGGTTTGGTGACAAAAGATAGTTTGGGCGCACGAAAAATACGTTTGAAATCATTTGCGCACGACGATGAAGAAACTTTGTTATTGCAATTTAAAAAGTTATTAGATGAGCGCGAATATATTTTATGTGGTCACAATTCCAAAGAATTTGATATTCCTTATATCTGCCGTCGTATGTTAATCAATGGAATTTCTTTGCCAAGTGTGCTCGACATAGCTGGAAAAAAACCGTGGGAAATCAATTATTTAGACAATTTAGAGTTGTGGAAGTTTGGTGATTACAAAGCATTCACTTCTCTAGCATTATTGTGTCACGTTTTCAATATTCCAACGCCGAAAGATGATATTTCAGGTGTCGATGTCGCGCGTGTTTATTACGAAGAAAAAGACTTAAAACGCATTCGTCAATACTGTGAAAAAGACGTTGTTGCTTTGATACAATTACTTATGCGTATGAAAGGTGATTCATTGATTCCCGAAGAAAATATTAGTTCGGCTAGTGAAGATTAAGTGTTTTTAGTAAAACTGAATCGTTTGATTTACTTGAATTAAATGTTTTTAAAGGGCTTTATTCCAAAGCTTAAGAAAGACAGATGTGTTTGAACTGTTCTTTTAGCTTAAATTTGGAGAACTGAATTTGATTTTTAATATTTGAGTTTAAAATATGAAACTTGTAAGCTTCCTTTTATTAATCGCTTTACTTGCCCCGAATGCATTCTGGGCGCAAAACAAAAAGGATAAAGATGGAAAACGAACAGGAAAATGGGTTTTTACAGGAAAAGACAAACCAAATTCAGGTGTTTCACCAAATGGAAAAGTGGCCGAAGGATTTTTTAATAAAGGTAGAAAGGAAGGTGTATGGATAACCTATCATTCGGATGGAAAAACGCCAATTCTAAAAGGAAACTTCGCCAACAATCGTCCAGAAGGTGACTATAAACGCTATTATAGTTCTGGGAAAATAAAAGAATCTGGGGCTTTTGGCAAAGAACATTTCAAAGGCGAACTAACGCGCTATCATAGTAATGGTAAAGTTGCTTACAGTGGTTCTTATAATAATGATGGCAAAGAGTCTGGTGCGATTAAGTATTATTTTGAAAACGGAAATCTTGAATTGGAATACACCGCAAAAAATGGTGTAGTAATGGGTGAACTAAAACGCTATTACGAAAATGGTTCACTCAAAGAAGTTCAAACTTTTAATGCACAAGGAAAGCCAACAGCGACAAAATCCTTTAAAAGAACGGAAACTCCTGTTGCGAAAGTGGAAACAACCTCAACTATAATTTATCCTCCAACAGTTAAAAATCCGAGAACAAAAGGATTGAAATTTGTTCCAAATGGTTACAACAAAATCTACAATGAAAGTGATGAAATTTGGATGGATGGGGAATTTAAAAATGGACAACTTTGGGACGGTAAAGTTTTTGATTATAGTAAAGATGGAATTTTACTTAAAGTTCGCGTGTTTAAATTGGGTAAATATCACTCTGACGGACAATTGTAAACATACTTAAAATATAGATTTTACCGTTTATCCAAAATTTTAAACTTCAACTTAGCTCTTCGATTTTATTTTGTAGCTTTGGCTAATCAATTTAAAATCATGAATTAAGCAGCCTAAAATTCACCTCAATTAATGCGTGAAGTAAGTTGTATTTAATTGGCATTTTGATCACTAAAAAAACAATTTAACACTTATGAAATTAACACTTACCTTTCTGTCTTTTCTTGTAACTATTATTTCATTCGGACAAATTCCTTGCGGTACTCCAGATAATTATGAAACTGTTTGTGAATCAAATCTACCTTTTCTTTGGAATGGTGAATTTTATTCAGATGCAGGAACTTATACACAAACAATTACTAACCCAGGAGATTGCGATTGTGTTTATACGTTATACTTAACTGTTTTGTCAACTGAAACTTCACAAGAAACTGTTGCAATTTGTCAGGGAGATTTACCTTTCGTTTGGAATAATGAAAGTTATACAACCTCAGGAACTTACATTGACACCTTACAAAATGTAAATGGTTGTGATTCGATTGCTACTTTATTTTTAACCGTTACTCCAACTATCACCGAAACTACCAACGTGACTGTTTGTGAAGGAAATCTTCCTTATTTGTGGAACAATGAAAGTTATTCAGCTTCGGGGCTTTATTACGATTCTACCTTCACTATTGGCGAAGGTTGTGATTCTGTGAATATTCTAAATCTTTTCGTGATTCCTTTTCCAAATGTTAACCTAAGCGATACAGCGATCTGTCCAGGAAATTATGTTACCCTTTTAGCAGGAAACTCTTCATTAAGTTGTGATTTAGCTGATCCAATTTGCATTGATGGTGTTATAACTTATCCAAATCAAATTAATACTGCTGCTCCAGAAGGAAATAACTATGGCTGTTTGTCTGAACAACCTAATCCGTCTTGGTTTTATTTAACAATTGACCAAGGAGGAAGTTTGGATTTTACAGTAAGTCAATCAATCGTTTCTGGTTCTGGTCAAGATGTTGATTTCATTCTTTATGGCCCTTACTCTAGCTACGATGAAGCACAATCCTATTGTGGGAATTTAGGAACAGAAACCACGGGTTCTTCCGTAAATACGATTGTTTCATGTAGTTTTTCTGGAAATGAAATTGAAACAGTTACAGCTGAAACTGTTCAGGAAGGAGAAGTTTATGTTTTAATGGTTACGAATTTCTCAAACGGGATTGGAAACTATACTTTCACCCCAGGAAATGGAACAGCAACAATCGATTGCTCTGTTGTATCTGATAATTCTACAAGCTATCTATGGTCTTCAGGTGATACAACATCTTATATTATTGCTGGGCCGTTTGAAACTACAAATTATACTGTTACGATTAGTCAAGGCTCTTGCCCTGGTGTGGTTGAAACGGCAACGGTTTCTATTTTACCACTTCCTGAAGTAACGCTTACCGATCAAACAATTTTAACAGGAGAGGTTGCTGTCTTAAATGCTGTTGTTAGTCCTGAGGGTGGAACTTATCTGTGGTTAGAAACAGGTGAAACAACAGCAAGCATTTCTGTTTCGCCAACTTTTAATTCAAGTTATACCTTGGAATATACTTACAATGGCTGTTCGACGCTTGCTTACGTAAACGTAATTGTTGGCGATGCTTCTATTGCTGAGATGAAAGCAGAAAATGTAAACATATATCCAAATCCCGCAAGTGAACAACTCACAATTACAACTTCAAATTTCCTTCAATCAGCAGTTTATATTTACTCAATGGATGGGAAGTTGGTGGCTACTCACAAAATGAATGGTAGTGCTTTAAATATTGATGTTTCTACATTGACCAAAGGAATGTACACACTTGCAATTGGAGGAAAAACAAGCTTGTTTGTGAAAGATTGATATTTTACACTTAGGGTCTACTGAAAAAGTCAGACCTCGTTGAAGAGGCGGAGCCAAATGGGGCAGATTTTAGGCACAGTTAATGAAGATGTATATTAATACTTCGAAATAACTGCAACGACAAAGATGCCGTTTTTCTGGTTAGCACCTCGAAGAAGTAGCGTAGCTAAAAAGAACTTCTAGTTTTTTTCAAATCAAGTGCACCCTTTTTTCATGATTTTCACAAAAAACCTAGCGTGTGATTTTTGAAAACATTAACTAAAACATTAAAAAACAATTTGTTTGAGTTTTTCAGTAGAACCTACTTACCTGATTTCAATCGTAAAACTGGTAATCAGAATGAGTTAAAAGTATATAAATAAAGGGGTTTTTAAAGGTTTAACTTCGTTACTGCTTACTCGGTAGCGGGCTAAATCGATAGATAATAACGACGAATTACATGTTTTAATCAAAGCGAAAAATATGTTCAAACTATTTTTTAGACAAAATTGCCGTAGTGGAATAACCCTCTACCATTTCAATAGTTTCCACACGACCGCCATTTGTTTTTATAACATCCGAACCAACAATGTATTTTGGATGCGTTGGATTGGTCTCATTTACATCATAATCAGCACCTTTTATTAAAATGTCTGGGATTAAAGCTGTAATCAGTTGCAATGGTGTTTCTTCTTCGAAAAGGACAACCAAATCCACATAACCTAAAGCTGCAATAACCATCATTCGTGCCTCTTCATTGTTTATCGGACGATTGGGAGCTTTTTCTAACATTTTGACTGATGTATCACTATTAATTGCTACAATCAAACGTTTTCCAAGAGAAGCAGCTTTAGCTAAATAGGTTATATGACCTAAATGAAGAATGTCAAAACAACCATTTGTAAAACACACAACATCGTTTTTCATGTGCCACATGGAAATTCTTCTTTTTGCTTCTTCAATTGAAACAATTTTCTCCTTGATATAATCTAATCTATCCATGTTTTTTAATTTTTCGTGGTAAAACGTATAATGAAATCAACCCTAAAGTAATCATTAATAGTGTTTGAGACATCCAAATTAGCATACCAAGGGCATTTGCTATCGCTTCGGGATGCTCGATTCCATCTTTTTTTAAATAAAATCCTGTGACAACTCCAACAAGCAAAGGATAAGTCCCAATTCCACCGTTTGTGAATGAAATTCCACCTGCACCTAGAACAAAAGCAAGCAACATACCACTCAATGGTACATTAGCTGTTTCATTCAAAGCATAGAAAGGGATGATGAACATGACGATATAACTTCCCCAAATTAAGAAAGTAAAAAGTAAATATTTGCCAGGTGCTTGAATTTTAAAAATCGAAAAAACACCTTCTTTTAAGGATAAAACAAAGTCGATGATTTTTTGTCTAACAGACTTAATCAAAGATACAATAACCAACGCAAGAAGAAGAAAGCTAATAAAAATCCATTTTAACGTTGCATAAAAAGAACTTGTTTTTTCATTTACACCAATTTTTTCTATGATTTCATTTTTGATATCCCAGAAATCAGACCCAACGAGGACGAAAGTGATGAGTGAAATTACACCTAAAAGTAACAAATCCACAATTCTTTCCGTGATAATTGTCCCAAAGGATTTCAGGAAAGGAACATCGTCAGATTGTTGTAACATAACAGCTCGCGAAGCTTCTCCAGCTCTAGGAATAGTCATGTTTACTACATAACCAATCATCATGGCATGGTAGCGATTCCAAGCATCGGTTTTGTAACCTAATGGCTCTAAAGTATATTGCCATCTTTTCGCTCTTGCATAATCGGCAACACCAGCTAAAATTAGCGAAATAAAAACAAGGAAATAATTTGCTTCTTTGAGTGCTTTATAAAAAAAACGCAATGCTTCATCTGACATAGAATGAAAGATGTACCAAGTTAAATAAACGCCTAAAAGTAAAGGTAAAACAGTTTTAAGAATCTTAACTAACTGTTTTTTAGACATTAAACTAAAAGATTGGTTTCTTCGTTTGGAAAAACCAAAGACGGTTTGTAAGTTTTAGCCTCTTCAAAATCCATGTAACCGTAACCGATAATGATGATAACATCATTGAGCGCCACACGTCGAGCAGCAGGACCATTTAAACAAATCATTCCTGAATTGCGGTCACCTTTGATGACATACGTTTCAAAACGTTCACCATTGTTGATGTTTACAATTTGAACTTTTTCACCTTCAATAAGGTTTGAAGCATCCATTAGTGCTTCGTCAATTGTAATGCTACCAATGTAATTCAAGTCAGCTTGAGTGACTCTAACACGGTGAATTTTGGATTTTAAAACTTGAATTAACATAAATATAAAATGCGCGGCAAAAGTAAATCAAATAAACGGATTACAACAACAAATTATCAATCAAACGAACCTTTCCACAATACGCTGCAATGCAACAAACTGTTTGAGAGTCCCAATCTTGCGCTTCTTCCAAACTATCAACTTCAACAATATCAAGGTATTCGAGTGTTAAATTACCACTTTTAAAATAATCAGTTGCTTTAACAAGCAGTTCATTAGGTAGAAAATTTACTTTGTTGTCTTTGACAAATTGAAGTGTTTGCCAAATAATTAACGATTCTTTTTTTTCTAGTTCACTTAAACGCATATTTCGGCTACTCATGGCAAGTCCTGTATTTTCACGCAAGGTTTCGCAAGCAATAATTTCAATTGGAAATCCGTAATGAGCATTCATTTTTCGAATTACAGCCAATTGTTGAAAATCTTTTTGTCCGAAATAAGCTTTTGTTGGTTCAACGATTTTAAACAAATTGTGAACTACATGTACTACGCCATCAAAATGACCTGGACGGTGTTTTCCTTCCATCACTTTATCCAAAATCCCAAGGTCAAAAGGCTTAAAACTAGTGTTTTCGGGGTAAATATCTGATACAGTTGGAACGAAAACAATCCCGTTTTTAATGGTTTTTAGCAAGTCTAAATCTGCATCTAAAGTTCGTGGATACAAGGCTAAATCTTCCTGGTTATTGAATTGAGTAGGATTCACAAAAATGCTAATTACAACCAATTCATTTTCTTCGGAAGCCTTATCCACTAAAGCTTTGTGTCCCTCATGAAGTGCACCCATTGTAGGAACAAAACCTATTGATTTTCCAGCAATTGTAAATGAATTTAAAACCGATTTAAGCTCTTCTTTTTTATGAATCAATTGAATAGATGACATGCTAATTGGATAAGAATAAAGGACAAAGCTATTGCTTTTTGTGTAAGTTGAATAAAAATTGTAACTTTGCACCCTTACAAACAAAATTAATGGAGAAGAAAAAAGTCCTTTTTATATCTCAAGAAATTTTTCCTTTTTTACCAAAATCAGAAATTTCATCAACTTCTAGAAGATTACCTCAGGTAGTTCAAGAAGCGGGAAAAGAAATACGCGTATTTACTCCACGTTTCGGAGCAATTAACGAACGTAGACATCAATTACACGAAGTAATTCGTTTATCTGGATTAAATATTAGCATTGACGACCAAGATCATCCATTGATTATCAAAGTTGCTTCTGTTTCAGCAGCAAGAATGCAGGTTTACTTCATCGATAATGATGATTATTTTAAAAGAAAAACAACAGTTCAAGACGACAAAGGTCAATTCTTTGCTGACAACGATGAGCGCTCTATGTTTTTCTGTCACGGAGTTTTAGAAACGGTAAAAAAGTTAGGTTGGCAACCAGATGTGATTCATTGTCACGGTTGGTTAACTGGAATCATGGCTTTGTATATAAAGCACGTTTTCAATAAAGACCCGCATTTCAAAGACACAAAAGTTGTTTACAGTTTTTATAATGAAACATTTGATGCTCCTTGGGATGCTCGTTTCAGTGAAAAATTGAAACACGATAATATGCCAGCAGCAATCGTTGAGCAATTGAAAGACACAAGTTTTTTAAATATCACGAAGGTTATTGCTGAAAACTGTGACGGTGTAAACATTGCAGTTGATAATCTTTCACCAGAACTTCGTACAATTTTTGATCAAGTTGATTGCTTGAAACAAGAATATGTGTCAGAAGAACATCAAGGAAAAGAGTTATCTGCCTTTTTTGATAAAGTAATTGAAGCAAGTATTTTAGCTTAGTCTATTCAAGAATGAAAATCCTGTATCCAATTTTTATAACGGTTTTTGTAAGTGCGTTCTTATTTTCGTGCACTAAAAATCGAACACTTGGCAAAGATGTCATCGATTCAGAAACTTATTTAAATGGTACCACTGTTGATACATTTGACTTAATTACCTACACAATAGAAGAAGATAGCAGTATAACCGACAATGCCTCTAATGTTGTCTTGGGAAGCTATGTAGATCCTAAATTCGGAAGCTTCAATGCATCCTTTTATTCTCAAGTAAGACTTGGCGGCGTCAATCCTAACTTCGGTGACCCAAACAATATACGAATTGATTCTTTTGTGCTTGCTCTTAAATATGTAGGTTACTACGGTGATTTGTCTCCTCAAACCTTCGAAGTATATGAATTGAACGATAGCTTAGCTTTAAGTTCTACTTACTATTCATTTACCACAAAAAATACAAAATCAACTAATTGGGTACCAACAGGAAAAGGCACTATTACACCAAAGCCATTGAGCAAAACTGTAATCGGAATTGATACAGTTGATGCACAATTAAGAATTCCATTAGATACGAACATTGCAAGAACCTTTATAGAAGAGGCAACAAGTGGAAGTTCAACTTTTGCTTCAAATGAAGAATTTTTGAATTACTTTAAAGGAATCAAGGTTAAAGTAAATAATCTTGGTCAATCAACTGGTCAAGGTGCTATTTTCTATTTCAACATCACAGATGCAGCATCTAAAATGACTATTTATTTCAGTCAACAAGATACAATCAAAAAAACTTTCGATTTTGTAATCAATGCTGATTGTGCGGATTTCACGAATGTTTCAATTGAAAACTCGGGAAAACCAATTGATTTAGTGTTGCAAGATAGCACCAAAGGTTTAAAAGAATTCTATGCTCAAGCATTTAAACACAGAGCAATTGTTAAAATTAAAGACATAGAAAATTTACCAAAAAACTGTGTCATTCATCGAGCTGATTTAAGTTTACCAGTTCAATATCAAACAGGTTATCGCTATAAACCAGGTTCAAACGTTTCAGTTGCTACAAAATTAAAAGCGAGTGATGTGAATTACACAAGTCTTGGAATTTTAGGAGAATTTGTTGAGAGTAAAAAATTATTTACAATTAACTTAAGAACTTATGTTCAAGCATTAGTAAACAAAGAAATAGAAAACAATGGTGTGGTAATATCTCCACGCTTTTTTATAAATTCGTCCGAAAGAATAATTTTTAACGGAAAAAATACAACAAATAAAACCAAACCTAAACTAATATTAACATATACAACCTACTAAATTATGTGCGGAATTGTAGCTTACATCGGAAAAAAACAAGCCTTTCCTATTGTGTTGAAAGGATTAAAAAGACTAGAGTATAGAGGATACGATAGTGCAGGTATTGCAGTATTGAATGGAGAAGCCTTAAACATGTTTAAACGCTCTGGTAAAGTTGCTAATTTGGAAGCTTATGCCATGGAGCATAACACGGAAGGACATGCAGCTATTGGGCATACACGTTGGGCAACTCACGGATTACCAAATGATATCAATGCTCACCCTCATTTCTCTAATGACGAATCAATCGCAGTAATTCACAATGGAATTATTGAAAACTACGATACGTTAAAAAAAGAACTAATTACACACGGTTATACTTTTCAAAGTGAAACAGACACTGAGGTTTTAGTTCATTTAATTGATGATATTCGTAAAAATGATAATCTTTCAATTGCGGAAGCAGTTAGAAGAGCCTTACATCATGTAGAAGGCGCTTATGCAATTGTGGTAATTTCAAAAGACAATCCGAATCAACTTGTTGCTGCTAGAAAAAGTAGTCCTTTGGTAGTAGGAATTGGAAACGAAGGAGATTTCTTCTTAGCTTCGGATGCAACACCGATTATTGAATACACAAAACGTGTTGTTTACTTAAACGACGAAGAAATTGCGGTTGTGGATTTAAATGAAGGTTTACGTATTTTCAATATCGGAAATCAAGAAAAAACACCTTTCATTCAGAAATTAGAAATGGAATTAGAAGCTTTGGAAAAAGGTGGATATGAGCATTTTATGTTGAAAGAAATTCACGAACAACCTCGTTCTATTCAAGATTGTTTACGAGGAAGAGTGAATTCTAACGAAGGTTGGGTTGCTTTACGTGGTTTGTTAGACTACGAAAAGAAGATGATTCAAGCAAAAAGATTGATAATTGTTGCTTGTGGTACATCTTGGCATGCAGCTTTGGTTGGAGAATATTTAATCGAAGATTTAGCAAGAATTAATGTTGAGGTTGAATATGCAAGTGAATTCCGTTATAGAAACCCAATTATTGACGAAAATGACGTTGTAATCGCTATTTCTCAATCAGGAGAGACAGCAGATACATTAGCCGCATTGGAACTTGCAAAATCGAAAGGTGCAACAATTCTAGGTATCTGTAATGTTGTAGGTTCTTCTATTTCACGTGTTACAGATGCGGGTTGTTATACACATGCTGGTCCTGAAATTGGTGTAGCTTCAACGAAAGCTTTTACAGCGCAAGTTACGGTGCTTACATTGATGGCACTTTCTTTAGCTCACAAAAAAGGAACAATCAGTGAATCTGCTTTCCATTCGTTACTTACTGAGCTTGAGGATGTTCCTGAAAAAGTAAAAGAAGTTTTAAAAACGAATGAAATCATTGAAAAAATTGCGGCTGAATATGCAGAAGCACCAAATGCATTGTATTTAGGTCGTGGAAGTTCATTCCCTGTTGCTTTAGAAGGTGCATTGAAATTGAAAGAAATTTCATACATCCACGCTGAAGGTTATCCTGCTGCTGAAATGAAGCATGGTCCAATCGCATTGATTGACGAGAACATGCCCGTTTTTGTAATTGCTACAAAAGGTAACTCTTATGAAAAAGTGGTTTCAAATATTCAAGAAGTAAAAGCTAGAAAAGGTAAAATCATAGCGATCGTTACAGAAGGCGATGTGAATGTGAAAGAAATGGCTGATCACGTAATTGAAATTCCAGAAACACATGAATACCTTGTTCCTTTATTAGCGACGATTCCATTGCAATTAATTTCTTATCACATTGCTTTGATGAGAGGTTGTAACGTTGACCAACCAAGAAACTTGGCTAAATCAGTAACCGTAGAATAATTAAAAAATAAAAATAAAGAAAGTCTCCAAGTTCACTTGGGGACTTTTTTGTTTTAAACGAAAAACGCAGTTACATACCTGATAATTTATCATAAACTTTCAATTAACTTTTTTGTTAATGAAGCTTGAAAACATATTTTTTCTAATTTTGAATCATTATAAATAGTAACCCTTAAAAATCATAAATTATGTCATTTGAATTACCAAAATTAGCTTACGCATACGACGCTTTAGAGCCACATATTGATGCAAGAACAATGGAAATCCACCATTCAAAACATCATCAAGCTTATACAACTAACTTAAATAACGCTATTGCTGGAACAGAGTTGGAAGGAAAAACTATCGAGGAAATTTTGTTAGCTTGTAAAGACAAACCTGCTGTTCGCAACAACGGTGGAGGATTCTGGAATCACAATCTTTTCTGGGAAGTAATGGCTCCAAATGCAGGTGGAGAACCAACAGGTGAATTAGGTGCTGCAATTACTGCAACATTTGGTTCTTTCGAAGCTTTCAAAGATGAATTTGCAAAAGCTGCAACAACTCGTTTTGGTTCAGGTTGGGCATGGTTGTGTGTAACAGACGGAAAATTAGAAGTTTGTTCAACACCAAACCAAGACAATCCTTTGATGGGAGAAGGCTGTAATGGAACGCCAATTTTAGGTTTAGATGTTTGGGAACATGCATACTACTTGAATTACCAAAATCGTCGTCCTGATTATATCAATGCATTTTTTAATGTAATCAATTGGGAAGTGGTTGCCGCTAAATATGCAGCTGCGCTTTAATATTCTTTAAATGATTTTGAAAGGGTTGTTTTCTAGGAAGCAGCCCTTTTTTTATTATTAAAAATTATGCTTATCCGTTACTTTCCCCAATGGATTTTTAATTTATGAACCAACGTATTTTAAAGTTTATTCTTCTGAACTGCTTTAAGGTCTCGTTATTTTCTTCCAATAACAACTTTTAAGTGTTTATTCCGTCGCGGTTCTGTATATAAAAGATTCCTCACGATGTTCGGAAGGACTCTCGAGTTGAGGGAATACGGCGAAAATGCAAAGCATTTTCGCATGAGACCCTACCTAGAGAGAGTCTTTCCGACTAAAAGGAGGAATCTTTTTAGTTTCTTTTCAATTTATTCTTACATTTCAAGTGAAGTATGACGGTGCTAAAAGGAACGTTGTTAAATTCAATATGGAAATATATCAAACTGTTTTGGGGAAACAAGCGGACAAGCATTTTAAAAATTATATTCATTAAATTTCTACATTTACAAGCAAAGATTTCACTTATGAAAAATCTAAAAGTCATAATTTATTTTTTGTTTTTTTCACCGTTTGTGAACGCCCAAAACTTCCAACTATTTGATATGTATTCAAAGGAAGTAGTGCCCTTTGCGAAGGTAATTCCTTCAATTGACAAGCCTTTACTGACGAATATGGATGGTAAATTTCAACTCAGTGTGGCGGAACAAGAGGTAATAATAAAAGCAACAGCTTATCGCGATACCACCATCAAAATTTATTCGTGGTCAGACGCTCAAATCCTACTTCGACCTGCGGTTCAAAACATACAAGAAGTAACTGTTTTACCAGGTGAAAATCCAGCAGATCGAATCATTAAAAAAGCAGTAGAAAATAGAAAATTAAATCATCCGATGGAAAACGATGGATTTATAAGTCATCAATATAGTAAGTTTATTTTTGATATAGACCCAGAAACTCGCAAAAGCTTAATGGATTCCTCTATTTTAAAAAAGGGAGATACTACACTTTTAAAAATGCGCAATTTTTTTGGAAAGCAATATATTTTTATGATTGAAAATGCATCGCGTCATTTTTTCGAACCACCTTATAAAGAAAAAGAAATAATTGATGCTTATAAAGTTTCAGGTTTTTCAGATCCTATTTTTTCAACTTTTGCACAAGAAATGCAGTCCTTTCACTTCTATGACAATCAAGTGTCTGTTTTAGGAAAACAATATATTAATCCAATAGCTTTTGGTGCTTTGAATCGCTATTTATTTATTTTGGAGGATTCTACCTTTAACGCTAAAGACACGACTTACACTATTTTTTATCGTCCTCGAAAAGGGAAAAACTTTGATGGATTAACTGGAAGATTGTATATAAATACAAATGGTTTTGCAATCGAAAAAGTTACAGCAAAGCCTTATGTAATGGATACCTCTGGAATGGCGTTAGAAATCGTTCAAGAATATGCGTTTACAGAAAATAAAAAATGGTTTCCTGCTAAACTTTCCACGAGTATTGAGATGTACACAGCAGTTGTTTCTTTGGATTCGGAATCAGATTCAAATGGTAATGAAAAAGGCGCAAAACCAAAGAGTTATATCATTGGAAAAGGTTCAACTTACATCGACAAAGTTCAATTCAACCCGAAGGAATTATCGGAAGAAAAATTTAACAATGTATCCACTGAAACAGCTGTTAATGCAGAGTCTGCTGATGATAGTAAATGGGATAAATTACGAACCAATCAACTTTCTGAACGCGAGAAAAATACCTACACTAATCTCGATAGCATTGTTAAAACACAAAAATTAGATCGCTTTTTGTCACTTGCTAAAGTTTTAGCTTCTGGTAAGATTCCAATCAAAAAATTCAACTTGGATTTAAAGCGAATCATCAACTATAATCCTTACGAAGGTTATCGTTTGGGCTTGGGAATTGAAACATCAGAGCGACTAATAAAACCTTTAATTCTTGGAACTTACTTTGGATATGGAACCAATGATAAGGCTTGGAAATACGGAGCTTATTCACACCTTTTTTTACACCGAAAAACAGGAACGAAACTAGAATTATTTATTCAAAATGATGTAGCAGAAGTAGGTTCTGTTCGCTCCATTGCTAATCCAAATTTTTTAACGAACGATTTAGCGCGCGAGTTTTTTGTTAAAAATAAAGTGAACCAAGAAAAAATGGGAATTGCCTTTCAAACCTATATTCGCTCCAATATGGGATTGCGAATTGAAGCTAATACACAACGACTTTTTTACAGAAATACTTATCAATTCGAAGGTCAAAATGCGTTTGTTGCCAATGAAACATCATTAATTTGGTCCTGGAATATTCGTGAAAAAGTAAATATTTTAGGAAATCAACGCGTACCAATGGGAACAAAATTTCCTAAGTTGCAACTTCAAATCGACAAAGGTTGGAAACTGGACGCAGGGAAATTTTCAAGCAATTTAGATTACTACCGCTTAATTTTTCAAATTCAACAAACGGTTCCAATAATTGGAATTGGAAAGCTAGCTTGGTCGTTTAAAACAGGAATTAGCGATGGAAATGCACCACTTTTCTTTCATCAATTGGTTTCAGCAACCCGAGCGAATTGGTCAATTTCTGTCCCGAACACCTTTGAAACAGTTGATGTAAATGAGTTTTATCACAAAAAAGCTGCTGCAATTTTCACACGTTTTGTTTTTAATACCAAACGTACAAAAGCTAAATGGAATGAACCGCAATTAGGTTTGCATTACGCATATGGAATTGGTGAATTTCAAAACAAAGAAGCACACAGTTTAGCGTTTCGCTCAATGGACAAAGGTCTACACGAAGCTGGATTGTTTTTAAACGGAATTTTAGTTTCAGGAAATTCAAGTTTAGGTCTAGGAGGATTTACACGTTTTGGCTATTATGCGAACCCAGATTGGAAAAGAAATATTGTTCCAAAAATAGTAGTAGGTATTGTTTTTTAAGCCCCAATTATTTATTCATTACAATCCAAGTAATTTTAGACACATTTCTAACTCTTCATTTCCTCATGCTGTAATTAGCGACTTAAGGATTGAAAAAGCAACCTTGAACTTACAGTCCATCGTGGCCAATCAGTTCTCAATTCCAACGTGCAATAGACTTTTGTTCGCAATTAATAAGCATTATATACTTCTGTTTGCAATTCGCAAATATCTCGTTCGCAATTTCCTAAGCGTTATGTACTTCCGTTTGCAATTCGCAATTATCTCGTTCGCAACTTCTAAGCATTATGTACTTCCGTTTGCAATTAGCAATTATCTCGTTCGCAACTTCTAAGCATTATGTACTTCCGTTCGCAATTAGCAACTATTTCGTTATCAATTATTAAGCAGTTTGTACTTCCGTTCGCAATTAGCAACTATCTCGTTCGCAATTAATAAGCAGTCTGTACTTCCGTTCGCAATTAGCAATTCGTACGCTCGCAATTAATAAGCAGTCTGTACTTCCGTTCGCAATTAGCAATTCGTACGCTCGCAATTCCTAAGCAGTCTGTACTTCCGCTCGCAATTAGCAATTATCTCGTTCGCAATTCCTAAGCATTATATACTTCCGTTTGCAATTAGCAATTATCTCGTTCGCAACTTCTAAGCGTTATGTACTTCCGTTCGCAATTATCCAGTAATATGAAACTGACTAAAATTCTTATCCACCACTAATTCATACGTATTTCCAACTTTAGTAACCACGTAATCAGCTCTTTTATCATCCACATAAATGCTTTTCACTTCAAAAGGAAGATTATGAATCACCAATTTGAATTTTTGGTATTCTGCGTCATAATCGCCCTCTTTGTGCTGGTTAATTACTAAACTGTCTGGTCTACCTACAACTTCTAAGTTACGTAAAGAAAAACGTCCTTTTTTGTAGTCGTAACCGTCGCCGCCATCAGCGTAAATGCGCGATTTCGTTTTTTCTTCGGAGAAATATACGTCGATTTGTAATTCTTCGATTTTCTTTTCGCCCACGTATTGTTGCACTGGATATTTAGGTATACAAGCACCTTCGCGCACAAAAATCGGAATGGTTTCCATCGTTGAGTCCACCCAAACTTCTTCGCCGCCTACAACACGTTCTCCTGTCCACCAATTGATCCACGTTCCACGAGGAATGTACATTCTGCGCCCGTGCGTGTTTGGTTCCAAAATCGGACACACTAAAATGTGATTTCCAAACATAAATTCATCCGTTCTGAAATGCGTTTGCATATCTTCTTGGTCGTAGTAGAATAACGGCTTAATCATCGGCGTTCCGTGCTGAATGTATTCCCAGAACATCGTGTATAAATAAGGCAATAAAGTATAGCGAATTTCAATAAACGAACGCACGATGTCGGTCACGTCTTTTCCAAACGACCACGGTTCTTGCTCGCCATGATGTCCTGAACTGTGCACACGACAAAACGGGTGAAACACGCCCAATTGCACCCAACGTGTGAATAATTCAGCTGTTGGTTGTTCTGCAAATCCACCGATGTCAGTACCTGTAAATCCAGCGCCACTGATGTTCATGCGTTGCACTTGAATGTTTGCGATCCACAAATGCTCCCAAGAAGCCACGTTGTCTCCGGTCCAAGAAGAAGTGTAGCGTTGTGTTCCACTGTAAGCGGCTCGCGTAATGATAAACGGACGTTTTGGATATGCAAATTGTTTCACACCTTCATACGTTGCACGCGCCATTTGCATTCCGTAAATGTTGTGTGCTTTGCGATGCGAACAAGTATTTCCATCGTAATTGTGTCGAACATCTAACGGGAATGTTTTCCCAGGAATTTCCATTACGGCAGGTTCATTCATATCGTTCCAAACGCCACGCACGCCAATATCTTCAATCAATTCTTTGTACAATCCAGCCCACCAAGTTCGTACTTCTGGATTGGTATAATCTGGGAAATAACAATCTCCTGGCCAAACTTTTCCTTTCATCAAAGGTCCGTCGGAACGTTTACAAAAATAGCCTTTTTCCATAGCTTCATTGTAAACAGAATAATCTTTGTCGATTTTAATTCCCGGGTCGATGATAACCACCACTTTGAATCCATCGGCTTTCAAATCGTCCACCATTTGTTTTGGATTCGGGAAATATTCTTTGCTCCACGTAAAACAACGGAAACCTTCCATGTAATCGATATCCAAATAAACGGCATCACACGGAATTTTCAAGTCGCGAAATTTTTGCGCCAATGCTCTGAAATTGCTTTCAGGGTAATAACTCCATTTACTTTGATGGTAACCCAAAGCCCACATCGGTGGCATTTCAGGAACTCCCGTTAATTGTGTGTAATTCTTAATGACTTCTTTGCTCGACGGACCGTAGAAAAAGTAGTAATTCATTTCGCCTCCATCAGCCCAGAAAGATGTGATTCCATGGCGTTCGCTTGCAAAGTCAAAATGCGTTCTAAACGTATTGTCAAAGAAGATTCCGTAAGCTGTATTTTGGTTCAAACCGATGTAAAAAGGAATCGTTTTGTAAATAGGATCTTTGTCCTTTGAAAAAGCGTATTCATCTGTATTCCAGTTCGTAAAACGCATTCCTTTTAGGTTCATGTGACTTGGTTTATCGCCCAATCCGTAGAAACTTTCGCCTTTCGCACTGTGCTTTGACATTTTTACGATGTTGCCACCATATTCGTGATTTTCCTCGTAATGGAAACCTAATTCATCTTCCAAAATAGGCGTTCCTTCTAACGTATAAATCCCGATGCGCATGTTTTCTTTGGCAACGTAAATTTTGATTTTAGCAGTTGTTAGAATGTAATAGTCTTCGTCTTCTGCAAAATTTAAATCGTTGTAGCCTTTTGGATAATTGTCGGCTAAGGCATACGAAAAATCTTTTTCAAAGGCATTTTCAGTCGCGTAACGAAAGCGAACAACACTGTCGCGCAAAATTGTCAAGCGCAATAAGACATTGTTTTTTGCTCGAAATGTGTAGGTATCTACGTTTTTTTCAAAGCTAATTGTGGATTGTGGGAACAAATTTCCCTTGTATTCTAAAGTTGTATTGGTTATCATTCTATTATTTTAGAGCATAAATTGAAATTGCCAAAGGAGGCAAGGTTAAACTAATTGAAAACGGCAAATGGTGCATTCCTTCTGCGTGTGCGATGATTTCTGTTGAATTCACCACTCCAGAACCTCCAAAAGCGGTATCGTCACTGCACAAAATTTCTTTCCAAGGACCTTCGACAGGAACTCCAAAACGGTAATCGTCGCGCACAACAGGTGTGAAATTCGCTACAATCAACAAGTCGTCTTTTGGATTTTTGCCTTTTCGTAAATAAACTAAAATGCTGTTTTCGTGGTCGTTGTAACTAATCCATTGGAAACCACTCGCATTGAATTGTAATTCAGATAATGCAGGACGTTCTTTGTAAACAGCGTTTAAAGCTTTCACCCACGATTGAATGCCTTTGTAGTCGGGATTATCGAGCAAATGCCAATCCAACGAACCTTCGAAATTCCATTCAGATTCTTGTCCAAATTCGGAACCCATGAACAGTAGTTTCGTTCCCGGATGCGTAAACATACAACCGTAAAGTAAACGTAAATTCGCTCTACGTTGCCAATGATCGCCAGGCATTCTTCCCATGATGCTGTGTTTTCCATAAACAACTTCGTCGTGGCTCAATGGCAACATGAAATTTTCGGTAAACGCGTACGTGAGGGAAAAACTAATATCGTTGTGGTGGTGTTTTCTGTAAACAGGTTCTTTCTTGAAATATTCCAAGGTATCGTGCATCCAGCCCATCATCCATTTCATTCCGAAACCTAAACCGCCAATTGAAGTGGGACGACTTACCATCGGGAAATTCGTGCTTTCTTCAGCAATTGTTTGAACATCAGGGAATTCTTGATAAACGTGTTTGTTTAAATCTTTCAAGAAATCAATCACGGCTAAATTTTCTCTTCCTCCGTATTTATTTGGTTCCCATTCGCCCTCGTTTCGGCTGTAATCCAAATACAACATCGAAGCAACAGCGTCCACACGTAAACCATCTGCGTGGAAAGCATCCAACCAGAAAATGGCATTACTCATCAAAAACGAGCGCACTTCTGGACGTTCATAATTGAAAATCAAAGATTTCCAGTCGGGGTGATAGCCTTTTCGAATGTCGGGATGCTCGTATAAATGTGTGCCGTCGAAATTTCCTAAACCGTGCGCATCACTAGGAAAATGCGATGGAACCCAATCTAAAAACACGCCAAT
>JBILQY010000138.1:0-6682 GCA_044372955.1 Crocinitomicaceae bacterium
CTTGTTGTGAAAGGCGTTTACTAAATATTTGAAATCTTCTGGTGAACCAAAACGACTTGTTGGCGCAAAATATCCTACCAATTGATATCCCCAAGAAGGATCATATGGATATTCCATTATTGGCATGAATTCCACGTGTGTGAATCCCATTTCAGCCACATAATCCACCAATTCGTTTGCCATTTCACGGTAGGTCAACGAACGATTTTCTTCCCAACGTTTGCGCCATGAACCTGCGTGAATTTCATAAACAGAAATGGGTTTATCCAAAGCATTGTGTTGTGCTCTTTTTTGTATCCATTCGCTGTCGTCCCAATCGTATTTTGCATCCCAAATAATGGAAGCTGTCATCGGAGGATGTTCGCAATAGCGCGCAAATGGATCTGCTTTTTCTGTCACGACTCCGTTATGATGACTGTGAATTTTGTATTTATAAATTTCGCCGTGACCAACATTTGGAATAAATCCTTCCCAAATTCCTGAGCCGTCCCAACGAACAAATAATTCATGACTTTCAGTAAAATGATTGAAATTTCCAACAACAAAAACAGTTTTTGCAGAAGGTGCCCAAACGGCAAAATAAGTTCCTTCTTCGCCGTTCAAAGTCATCGGGTGAGAACCTAATTTTTCATAGAGGCGAATGTGCTTTCCAGCTCGAAACAAATCAATGTCGAAGCCTGTGAAAAGGCTGTGAGGTTTAACTGCTGTCATATTTGTTTCTTTAAATTTGAGATTTTAAAATGCTTGCAATTCCTTTCAATGGAATGATGGCCCAATCTGGTCGAGAGTTCAATTCGTAACCCAATTCATAGACCGCTTTTTCAGTCATGTGGTACATCAAAATGAATTCTTGTTCCTTTTTATAGCCAATGTTTAATTCACCAAAGGAGTAAATGCGTTGCATATAAGCGTCCATACAAACGGCAACGACATACGTGAATAATTTCTCGCCCGCTTCAAATAAATGCTCTTGTTTGTAAGCTAATTTATCAGGATTATTCAGAATAGAAGCAAACAAAGCATAATGGAAACTGCGGAACAAACCAGCTACATCTTTCAATGGCGGTTGCTTAATTTTTCGGTCGCGAATGGTACTTTCTGGCTCGCCTTCAAAATCGAGAATTATGAAATCGTTATCGGTTACCAACACTTGTCCTAAATGGTAATCGCCGTGAATACGAATGCGTTCACCTTTCAGAATTTCCCAATCGAAATCAAGGAAATACTTACGAATTGATTTTTTATTTTGAAGGAAATAAGTAGCTAATTCCAACGCTTCACCACTCAATGAATCCAAATTATTTTCGATGGCATTCAAACGATTTTGTACTTGGTAAATCAAACGATTTTTCAGCCAAACGCCGTAATCTCCGTTGAAAGTTGTCGAGGTGAAATGTGTGTCGGTTTTGTTACTACCCATCGCAATGTGCAAGTCGGCAGTACGTTCTGCAATCAATTTCACTTTCATAAAAAACTCCAAACCAACGAAATCGATGTATTCGTGAGGAACTTTATGAATGGGTAAATGCGTAAACAAAGGAACAGAAGGCAAGCGACTGATGTCTACTTTTTTACGCTCCAAATTTTGGTAAGCTTGCAACAATAGTTCATTGAAATAGGTCCAAGCATCGCATTTATTCGGAACCAATTCTTGCATCAAAGCTAAGGTTATAGCGTCTTTGTAATGCGCCATATTCGCACTTCCTCGATACGGCGGCGTACCTGTAAAACCTTGTTGCTCGGTTAAAAATTTATTTATTTCGTAATCAGGATTCACTCCGATAAAGATGCGTCGGAAGAATTTCATTACGTATTTTTCGTTGTAAATGATGCTTGTGTTGCTTTGCTCTCCTCCCATAAATTTAGAAGAAACGTAGGCTTCGTTTTTAATCGATTGTTCGCAGTTCAAGGTCAAATTCACATTCGGACTTGGCTTTGTTCCAACTGTTAAATCGAACCATAATTTTCTGAAATCCTCAATGAACAAAGCATCCACCAAATAACCTGGTCCTTCGTTGAAAGAAGCTGCACCAATGATATTCGACGTTTCATCCAATTCATGCTCCAACATAAATGCCAACGTGATGAAGTAATTCTGGAAAAACGATTCCTCGTAATTGATTTCAATCAGTACGCCAAAGTAATTGTGTTGCTCACTTGAAAGCTTTATAAAATCAATGATTTCCAAGTTTTTAATTGTAGAAACTTTTCCACCGTACCATCTTTTGGTAACGATGTAATCTTGAAAAATTTCTTTCGGAAAACGATCTTTGAAATCTTGGGAATCCAACGAATTTCGCCAGTCGCAATCAAAAACTGGTCGTTCGATAATTGGTGGAGTAGGAGTAGTGATTTTTTTAGCCATGGTTAACGATTAAAATTCAACCTTAAAGATATGGAATGGTAACACAGGGTGAAGCTCAATGTAGCAAAATTCTTCGTTCCAAACATAAGAATCTTTGGTAACGACATCATAAACGCGAACAGTATGTCCAGCTTCAATTCCCCATTGTGCCAAAGGAATTTTCACCCAACCATTTTGCGGATAATGTGGATCTAAATTCACCACGATTAAACTTCTATCTTTCGCTTCAAAATCCCACTTGTGGAAAGCCAATAAATGCTGATTATTGATGTCCAAAAACTCGATGTTATTTGTTTGCTGTAAAGACGGCATCTCTTTTCGAGCATGATTAATCGCCGACATGATGCGCGTCATATTGTTTTCTTTTTTCCAGTCCCAATGACGGAATTCGTATTTTTCGCTATCGTGGTATTCTTCTTTTCCTGGAATGGCATCACTCACCAAATGTTCGTAAACCGGACCATAAACGCCTGTATTCGAACTCAAAGTTGCTGCCAATGCATAACGTTGTAAATGAATACTTTCGTTGCCACTTTGTAAATGAAATGGATTTATGTCTGGCGTATTTGGCCAGAAATTCGCTCGAAAATAGTGTTTGCGTTCTGTTTTCGTTAATTCGTTTACGTATTCTGTCAACCCATGTTTGTTGGTGCGCCAAGTGAAATACGAATAACTTTGTGTAAATCCTTGTTTTGCCAATTGTTCCATGATTTTCGGGCGTGTAAACGCTTCCGCTAAAAACAATACGTTTGGATGTTTTTCTTGCACTTTTTCCATCAACCAACCCCAAAAATGGAAGGGTTTTGTGTGTGGATTATCGACTCTGAAAACAGAAATTCCAAACTCCTCCACCCAATATAAAGCAACGCGAAGTAATTCGTTCCAAAGGTTTTTCCAATCCGAAGTTTCAAAGTAAATCGGTAGAATATCTTGGTATTTTTTTGGTGGATTCTCAGCGTATTGAGCTGTTCCATCTGGTCGCCATTTGAACCATTGTGGATTTGATTTCACCCATGGATGATCAGGTGCAGCTTGCAAAGCAAAGTCCATTGCGATTTCAATTCCCAATGATTTAGCCGTGTCCACCATTGATTTAAAATCAGCTTCGTTTCCTAGTTCAGGATGCAAACTCATGTGTCCGCCATATTGTGAACCAATTCCCCACGGACTTCCCACATCTCCATCTAAAGCATCAGTTGCGTTGTTTTTTCCTTTTCGGTTCACTTCTCCAATTGGATGCACTGGTGGGAAATAAAGCGTATCAAATCCCATTGCTGCAACACGAGGCAATAGTTTTTCACAATCTTTAAACGTTCCATGTTTGCCTTCTGTTTCTGAAGCCGAACGTGGGAAAAACTCATACCAAGTCGAGAAAAGCGCTTTTTTGCGCTCTACTTTCCAAGGTAAAATTTGAGATTTGGCAGCTAATAATTTTGTCGGATTGTCAAAAAACAAATGTTGTAAGTTATCACTTTTCACTAATTCCAGCGCTTCGTTGTAGGTTGCCTCATTTTCTAATAAAGCAATCCAAGATTCAGCGGCAGATTTAGCTTTTCCTTTTAATTTTTTTAAAATATCTTTAATGTATTCAGCGCCTTCTAATAATTCGCTTTTTACATATTGACCTGCGTCGATTTTTTTGCGTGTACCGAACAACCAATTCAAAGGCCAATCCACCCACGACTCGATGAAATACTCAAAAGTTCCTTCTTTGTCGGCAATCATTGTTGTTCCCCAACGGTCGTTTCCAAGTGGTGACATTGGTATTTCAGACCATTTTTTGTCAGATTTAGTTTTGAATTGTAGCACAGCACACAAATGATCGTGTCCGTCGGCTAGAATATCTGCTTCGACGAAAACGGGTTGTTGAGCGATTGTTTTTAAGGCAAAAATCCCACCGTCAATGCATGGGCTGATGTTTTCAATGATGACGCGTTCTTGGTTTTGAGGTTTCATATCCAAAAGAATTTTAATAGCTGGTTCTTACTACAAATATAGTTTTTTAGGTAATAAATGTCATTATGACACTAATTAAATTTTTTGTGAAAGTAAAACGTTTGACAAATTGGAATTATAACTTGCCAAAACTCTTAAAAAAATGGAGTTCTGGCGAATTATAAAATAGACTTTAATTAAATAAACTATCCATATTAATTTCATTTTGAACGATTTCGTTTACATATTCATTTTAACAATTCCAAAAGTTGTAATCATAGTGATGAATTAATTTTTTCTTGTTTTTGTTTTTTTAATGAAATCTAATTATTTAATTTCAATTGTTTTACAAAGGGCTTTTCATCAAAATCACTATTTAGAAAGCAATAAAAAAATGTGAGTCCCTTGAGTTTCTTACTATTTTTACACTATGATTTTAGTTACAGGAGCAACAGGACTTTTAGGAAGTCATTTACTTTATGAATTGGTTTCGAAAGGAGAAAGTTGTGTTGCACTTTGCCATTCTAAAGGAAAAATCAAACAGGTTGAAGCGCTTTTCAATTATTACAATCCAAGTGAAGCATCAAATTTATTGAGCAATATTACTTGGAAAGAAGGTGATTTATTGGATTTATTTTTTCTCAAAACACTTTTTGAAGGAATTTCACATGTCTATCATTGCGCAGCAAAAGTGTCTTTTTTTAAAGCTGATTTTTCAGAATGTATGCGCCAAAATAGGGAGGCAACGGCCAACATTGTTAACTTTTGTCTTAAGTTTAACATTGATAAATTATGTTATGTTAGCTCGACAGCTGCCATTGGTAGTAATCCTTTAGGTGCAACCACAGAAAAAGACAAATGGGAAAAAGACGATACAATTAGCGGTTATTCCATTTCTAAATTTTCAGCAGAAAAAGAAGTTTGGCGAGGTATAGAAGAGGGTTTAAATGCTGTTATTATAAATCCATGTGTGATTCTTGGACCAGGAAACTGGGATAGTGGTTCACTTTCAATCTTTAAAACAGGTCAAAAAGGTTTGTTGTTTTATCCAAGTGGCAGCAATGCAACAGTGGATGCACGAGATGTAGCTTTTTGTATGCGCGAATTAATGCACTCAACTATTGAAGCTGAACGATTTTTATGCGTTGGAACCAATCAAAGTTTTAAAGAACTATTTACCGCTGTTTGTTCGAAGATGAGTACCACATCGCCAACCTATAAAGCACCCAAGTTTTTAGCACATTTTGTCGCATTTTTCACTGAATTAATTGGCCGTTTCAGTGGAAAAAGAAGTGGATTATCGCAAGAAACGGTTTATTCTGCTTACAAAATCATTTCCTACGATGTTGCTAAAATAAAGGCTGTCGTTCCAATTCAGTTTCATACGTTATCTGAAACAATAGAAAATGTTTTGAAAGCACGAACAATTCAATGATATCAAGCGTTTAAAAGATAATGTCACTTAAAAGCAAAATATTAATTTCCATATTGGTAATTCTTCACACTGTTGGAGTATTTGGAATTATTACGCCACAATACCGTAACATGTTTTTGGATTTAACTCCAGTAAACCTATTGATTTGCTTTTTAGTTTTAATTGCAGCTCGCAAAAGAAAAGTGTGGACTTGGTATGCCTTTATCGCTTTTACTTTTTTTATTGGTATGTCCGTTGAGTGGATTGGTGTTCATACGGGTTATTTGTTTGGGAATTATGAATATGGTCAGAATTTAGGCGATAAATTGGATGGGATTCCTTATGTAATTGGATTCAATTGGGCTTTGATTGTAGTAAGCTCTGCAACTTTAGCAATGCATTTTTTTCGCTACAGTATCCTTACTCCTTTTGTTGCTGCTTTATTCATGGTAGGTTTAGATGTGTTAATGGAACCCGTGGCTGTTGCTAGTGATTTTTGGATCTGGACAGATGGTTACATTCCCATTTACAATTATGTTTGTTGGTACATTGTTGGACTTTTTTTACAGCTGATTTATCATTTATTAAAGTTAAACGAAGCAAACAAAGTGAATGATAGCTTGTTTGTTATTTTAACCTTGTTTTTTATAATTTTAAATATATTCTAAATATGTATTGGTGGGGACCGTTTCTTTTGATTTTGACCTTCTTCGGAATGGAGTTCATGGCATGGGCAACACATAAATTTGTGATGCATGGAACAATGTGGTATTTTCACAGAGACCACCATCAGGAAGAACCTGGTTTTTTTGAGCGAAACGATGTTTTTTTCTTGATATATGCGATTCCTTCTTGGTTGTGTATCATGCTCGGAATGATGAATAACAACTACATTGCAGTTTGGATTGGTTATGGAATTGCTGCTTATGGTTTTGCTTATTTTTTAATACACGATGTGTACATTCACC
>JBILQY010000067.1:0-9979 GCA_044372955.1 Crocinitomicaceae bacterium
CGCATAAAATTCATCACAAACACCAAGGAAAAGAACACGGAGAATGTTTTGGAATGTTAATTGTTCCGCCTAAATTTTACCAAGAAGCTAAACGTACTTATCAGCGCAAAACAGGTACAAAATGAGTTTGTATTTATGGGTTATTTTGTCTGCGTTTATTGGCCCTTTAGCTTTGAGTTTCGATAAAAAAGTTCATTTTTTTACCTATTGGAAATCTGTTTTTATTGGAATCTTAATCGTCGCAAGTGTTTTTATCGCTGGAGATGAATTATTTACTCAGTGGAAAGTTTGGGGATTCAACCCAGCTTATATTTTGGGGATTTACTTTGGAAATCTTCCACTTGAAGAAGTCTTGTTTTTTATCATTGTCCCTTACAATTGCCTCTTTATTCACGAAGTTCAAAAAGCTTACTTTCCCAACCTTAGATTAGAAAAATTATCCAACTACTTTCTTCCAGTGTTTGGATTGATTTGTTTACTTCTAATTATTTTCAATTGGGGTAATTATTACACCGTGACTTATGCATCAACTTCCTTACTCTTAAGTCTTTACTTTTACTTTCAAAAGGCAGTTTGGTTTCCGCGTTTTGTTGTAACATACTTAATTTCAATTCTTCCTTTTTTGATTGTAAATGGAATTCTAACTGGAATGTTTACTCCAGAGCCTATCGTTTGGTACAATGAAGAACACATTATTGGCTGGCGAATTGTCACTATTCCAATTGAAGATTTATTTTATAATTTCAGCATGTTACTTCCTGTGATTTGGATTCATGAGAAAATGATAGCGAAGGGGAGTTGATAAAACTGTTACTGATTAGCTTCTATATAACAATACACAATACCCAATTCGTTTCTTTTTCAATGAAACACATAAAAGTATAGCGAATACTTTCTTCTATTAGTTTGTGAATGTTGAATTTTGGGGTACTTTTCTTTTTGGTATTTGGTAATTGATTTCCCTCTCAACGTTTGAAGCTATACTTAGCATTTAACTATTCTTATATTTGCAACACAATTTTAAGCAATCAATTTATTTCAATCAATGGCTGAAGATTTAATAATAGCAAGTGGTTCAAAAGCAGAAAAGTACGAGAAACTCCTGCCGCAAATTCACGCATTAATAGGAAGCGAAACAGACGCAATTGCTAACTTAGCAAATGTTGCTGCGGCCTTAAAAGAAACGTTTGGATTTTTCTGGGTTGGTTTTTATTTGGTGAAAGCAGACGAATTAGTGCTTGGTCCATTTCAAGGTCCTGTTGCATGTACGCGTATCCAAAAAGGTCGTGGCGTTTGCGGTACTTCTTGGGAATCAAAAGAAACGATTGTGGTGGAAGACGTCGAACAATTTCCTGGTCACATTGCTTGTAGTTCGCTTTCAAAAAGTGAAATTGTAGTTCCACTATTTAAAGATGGAACAGTCATTGGCGTTTTAGATGTTGACAGTGAATCATTAAATTCATTTGACACAACGGATGCTCATTATTTAGAAGAACTTTGTGCATGGCTCGTTTCGCATATTTAATTCTTGTCCTTTTCTTTCTAGCAGCTTGTGCGCAAGTAGGTTCTATTACTGGTGGTGATGAAGATGAAATCGCACCTCAAATTCAAAAGACAAATTTAGTTTCTGGAACGACGAATTTCTCTGGAAACGCAGTTGAAATAACCTTCGATGAATTTATTCAACTAAACAAAGCTTCAGAAACGATTTTCCTTGTTCCTGCCGATGCAAAAGTAGAAGCGAAATTGACAAAAAAGACTTTAAACCTCTCTTGGAATGAAACACTTTTGCCCAATACAACTTATACTTTATACTTAAATGGCGCTGTAAAAGATGTTACGGAAGGAAATGATTCTTTGATGCAAATTACTTTTTCTACAGGAGCAATTATTGACACCTTGAAGGTTCAGGTAGCTGTTGTAGATGCATTTACGAATAAACCGCAGTCAAAAATAGTTGTTGGTTTGTTTGATTCTTTAGGTGCTGAAAAACCGCGCTATTTTGCGAAAACGATTGCTGACGGAAGTGTGAAATTACAATCTTTAAAAGCAGGAAATTATTTCCTCAAAGCCTTCAATGATAAAAACAGTGATTTAACCATTCAATCGGACGAAGCCCAAGACTGGAATTTTGAACCCATTTCGGTTGATACTTCTTTTCGAGACACGTTGAAATTGCGCATTTCTGCACCATTGAAAGTCAATAAAATTGGAAATGCTCAAGTTTTAGCGCCCGGTTTGATTAGTGTTCACGTGCCTGATGATTCAGTGCTAACAAAGATTTTGTACAACGACAAAGAATTTGCACGAACTGATTTCATCGCTGCTGGAAAAGACAGTTTGCTGTTTGCAATTGGTAAAACAGAATTGAATCCATTGCAACTGATTTTAAACCAAGATACGCTTTCGATTCGTTATTTGGAAAAAGATAGAAAAACAAAACTTAAGCCGAAATATGTGGAAGTGGAAAATGGTTTTACCGATTATATCCAACTGGAAGTCAATGATTTTATTCAAGAAATAGATTGGTCAAAACTTAAATTATTAGCCGCAAAAGATTCTTCTGAAGTTAAATTTGAAGGAAAGAAAAATATCCAATCCCTTGAATTAAAACTTCCGTCGTTCGACCAACGTGCATTCATTTTACTAATTGAAGAAAATGCAGTTATCGGTAAATCAGGTCTTGGCAATTCAAAAACAAATTTGGCAATTAACTTGAGGTCAGAGCGCGAGTTGGGTTCTTTAAACGTAAAATTAAGTGCTGGTGTTGAAAATGGAATCTTACAATTAATTCAAAAGGAAAAAGTAATTGCTGAAGCTTTCTTAAATGCCAAAACACTCGCAGTTCCTTTTCCGAATTTAATTCCAGGGGAATATACGTTTCGAATTTTAATCGACAGCAATCAAAACGGAAGCTGGGATCCGATTAACGTGAATGAAAAACAACTAGCGGAAGAACTTATTTATTTCTCTACACCTATAAAAGTTAGGGCGAATTGGGAAGTGGAGACGGAGTTGGTAAATGATAAATGAGGGAATGAGAAACGAGAGAATGATTTTAGGAGTGAATGATAAATGAGAGAATGAGGGAATGAGAGAATGATTTTAGGAGTGAATGATAAATGAGAGAATGAGGGAATGAGAGAATGATTTTAGGAGTGAATGACAAATGAGGGAATGAGAGAATGAGGGAATGATTTTAGGAGGGTATGACAAAATGAGAAACTTGAGTATTCTGTGTCAGTTTGCTTTTGAAGGATATTAAATAATTTTAGATGAATAAAAAACTCAAATTGTGGGAATTAGACCGTGTTTCAGAGGCTGATTTCAAGCAGCAAAAAAAGCACCCGATTGTAGTTGTTTTGGATGATATTCGGTCGTTAAACAACATTGGTTCGTTTTTTAGAACAGCTGATGCCTTCAATATTGAAAAAATTTATTTGTGTGGAATTACTGCTTGCCCTCCACATAAAGACATTCACAAAACAGCTCTTGGTGCAACAGAGACAATCGCTTGGGAACATAGAAGTGATGGAGTAGCACTTTGTGAAGAATTAAAAAAACAAGGTTATAGCATTTGTTCTATTGAGCAAACGGAGGAAACTGTTTTTTTGCAAAACACGAAAGATTTGAAGGAAGAAAAGTTTGCCTTAGTTTTTGGTAATGAAGTGAATGGAGTCAATCAAGAATTAGTAAACAAATCGGATTTTGTAATTGAAATTCCACAATTTGGTACAAAACACAGTTTAAACGTAAGTGTTTGTGCAGGAATTGTACTTTGGGAGTTTTGTAAACGGTATATTTAGCTTTACTTGAAAATCTTGTTTTAATTCCTAAAAAAGTATTCAATTTCATCTAATGCTTTTGTTCCAAAATGTTCGGAGCGCCATACTTTAAGCAGTTTTCCCTTTTCACTCAAACAATAAGTAGGGTAGGCTCCATGTGTAATTTGACTAAGCTGCTGAATGTTTGATTCGAGTCTGTAACTACATTTTTGTGGGATTTTATCAGCAATACCATGTGGGATTTCATTTGGTTTTGAGGCGATAATATAATTAATCGTGCATTTCGGATTACGTTCCATTAAGACTTTAGCAATAGCAATAGTTTCCAAACAAAATGGACAATCAGGAAGAACTACTATGGAAAGTGTTTTAGTTTGATTAAAAGGCAAATCAGTTTTAACCTTAACTCCTAAATCAATAACATCGCCTTCGTAAATAGGGAAAAGGGCAAAGTAAATACCAATTGGAATAAGAATTAGGAAACTGTTTTTTAATAGGTTTAACCATTTGACTGTTAGTTTTTTATTGCGTAATAGATAAGTAATTAAAATGCCAACTAGTAAAAACAGGAAATAAGGAATCAATTTGGAACTTGTCCAAGATAAGCCGGCATTTAAAAAGAAATATTCAAGACTTTTCAAGCGATTAAAACTTTTTTTAAAAATAATGGTTGTAAAGATATAGCAACTTAAATGAGGATTGACTCGTCAAAGCCAAGTTGTTTCATAAATTTGTAAAAAACACGCATGGAATTATTTAAAAAATTTGCTTTTCTGTTATTATTGGTATTTGGATCAAATTATACTTTTTCGCAAGAAGCAGAGGTAACAACAGAAGAGGAATCAGAAGAAGAGCCAATGACTTTTTCAGGAACAAGAATTATCAGTGGACATTCTGTAAAGACAGTCGAAAAAGGGATTTTTGAAATGCGAATCGAACATCGTTTTGGTGACATCGCAGGTACGAATGGAGGCGCGCAAAGTATGTTTGGATTCGACAATTTATCTGACATGCGCATAGCCTTAGAGTACGGAATAACGGATGATTTAATGGTTGGATTCGGTCGTTCAAAAGGAGCAAGAAATGCACCCAATTCAATTTCTCCTTACAGTTCTTTACTCGATGGATTTGTGAAATACAGTATTTTAAAACAGAAAAAAGAGGAGATGCCGTTGTCGTTGACAGTAGTTGCAGGTTCAACGTTTACATACATGAAATCTTCAACAGACGAATCTCAGGTGAATTATTTCCCAAAAACTGTACATCGTTTTGCTTATTTTACTCAATTGAATGCCGCTAAACATTTTGGAGATCGTTTTTCAATAGCACTTATGCCCACTTATGTTTACAGAAACTATGTAGCAGCTGATGACCAAAATGGATTGTTTGCCTTAGGTGGCGCTTTCAGATTACGCTTAACAAAACGTTTTGCTTTATTGACGGAATATTATCACACATTTAATGCAGTCGATTATCGCCAAAATGGTTATCAAAACAGCTTAGGAGTTGCGCTCGAATGGTTTACTTTTGGACATAATTTTACAATCAATTTCACAAATTCTACAGGTTTAGGTGAAACACAATTTATACCTTACACAGCCGAAAACTGGTTGAAAGGTCAATTTAGGTTTGGTTTTTGTGTAGGTAGAAAATTCTCATTTTAAAAATTAAATAATCATGAAGAACAAAACAATTTATTTGCTTTATATTGCCTTTTTGGGATTATCAACTTCTGTTGCATTAATTCCAACTGACCATTTTGAAGTAACGGACGGACATTCAATCGACTTTAAAAGTAAAGATCCATCGGGGACTTTCAAGAAAATGGAAGGAGACATTGATTTTGATGCTTCGAACTTAGATGCGTGTAAATTCAATTTGAAAATAGATGTTTCTTCAATTAGCACTGGAAATGGGATGCAAAACAAAAAAGCGCAAACAGAAGAATGGTTTGATGCGAAAAAACACCCGATGATTAAGTTTGTTTCTACTAAAGTGGAGAAAAAAGGAAGTGAATATAGTATCGTAGGAAGCTTAACTTTAAAAGGAGTTACAAAAACAGTAACGATTCCTGCAACTGTAACTGAGTCTGGAAATAAAATAACATTCAAAGGAAACTTTAATGTTAACAGAATGGATTTTAAAGTTGGAAAGAAAAGTGATATCGTTCCAGACATAATGAAAATAACATATTCTGTTCCTGCAATCAAAAAATGAATTTCAAAAGGTATTTTTTTTTAGGTGTAATGGTTGCTTTAATAGCTTCTTTAATCGGAGGTTTATACGCTTACAGCTACTATAAATACTTGTTTGATTTTTCAAAGGCTCTTCCAATTTGGAAAATTATTTCAGCCTATTTTTCACTTGGTTTGATTATAACTGGTATAAGATTTCTTTTTGATTTTTTACTCCCAAAATATGGTGAATTATTTTTTAACATCAAATTGGGATTTTTGACAATTGCAAGTATCGCACACCCAATTTTAATAAATGGAGATTTCGAAATGGCAGAAATGTATCCTGGCTTTGCGATTCCTTTGTATTTTATTTTCAGTATCATTTGGTTGGGTTTGGCACCAACTTTTTTAAATTTTAAAAAATGAAGATTTTATTCCCGTTGTTATCCGCTCTAATTTTAGTTGGTTGCACAAAAGACAAAGTTCCAACAGCTACGATTGATCCGAATTGCACTGATAGTGTTTCTTTTACAACTGAAGTTTGGCCAATAATTGAACAAAATTGTACGAGTTGTCATGACGTTGGAAATACAACAGGTTACACATTAACGAACCATACGAACATTTCAGCCAATGCGAGTGCAATAGTTGGTTCAATGAAAGGATCAGGATTTCAATTGATGCCACAAGGTGGGCCTGCATTAGAAGATTCTGTTATTCAGCGTGTGCAATGTTGGATAGCTCAAGGAAAAAAGAATAACTAGACCTACAAAAACTCAATAATAACTTAATAATTTAACTATGAAGAAAACAATTTTACCTTCAATTTTTATTGCAGCATCAATTGCGCTTGTTGCATTTAGAACAGACTTTAACTCAATTAAAGGAGTTCATAAATCACCCTTAAATGGGGGCGGATCACCAGCCGGAAGAACAGGTGCCCCAGGTGAACAAAACTGTACAGCTTGTCATTCAGGTTCGACTCAAAGTGGAACAACAGAAAATGTATTTGCCGTTTTAGATGCAAATAACAATCCCGTTACAACCTATACAGTTGGTGAAAGTTATACGGTTACTCTTGCTATGGCTTCAAACCCCTCTAAAAAAGGCTTTCAGGCAACAGCTTTAAAAACTTCTGATAACACTATGGCTGGAAGTTTTACAGGTACTTCTGGAAATACATCTGTAAACGGTAGCGCTAAAAAATATGCCAATCACACTTCTCAAAGTAATACTTCTTCAACAGCAATTTGGTCATGGACTTGGGTTGCTCCAGCAACAAATGCAGGTGATGTTAAATTTTATGTTGCAACAAACAAGGCAAATGGAAATGGACAAGACTCTGGAGATCAGATTTACTTGTCTCAACACACAATCTCAGCACCTTCAACAGCGGGAATTGATGAGAACAGTTTCAATCCTTTTTTTAAAGCATCTTACAACGCAGACATTAACAGTTTAACATTGAACTTTAGAAGTTTGAAAGTAAATGCGATGAACGTTAATATAGTAGATCTTTCTGGAAAATCTGTGTTTCACAAAAACTTAGGAATTTCTAAAGTTGGTGATAATTCAGAATCAATTACTTTACCAAGTAACCTTCCTAGCGGATATTACATTGTAAACATGTTCTTGAACAACACTCCAATGTCTGCTAAGATTTTTGTGAAATAAGAATAAACCAATTAAAGACAATGCTAAGAGATTCAGAAATGAGTCTCTTTTTTTTGCTATAATTTTTCAGCTTTTTTAGCATAGAAACCTCCACCTTGAATGATACGAGATTTTAATTCCAAGAACTGTTCGTCTTTATGCAAAGAGTAATAGGTTAGAAGTAAATACCATTCTTGTTCTTCATCGAAGTTAGTGAATTTAGCGTTTTTCAACTCTATCAATTTTTTTTCGCAAAGGCTAAATTGATTCAGATTATAATGACACAAAGCACTATAAAACAAGGCGTTTACATCATCGGGATATGTTTCAAGAATTAAGTCAAACCGAGATAACGCATCTTTGAATTTATTTTGACTAAAGTGCTTCAAAGATTTCCCTAAAAAACTAACATAGGCAATTTCAACGATGTTCTCTGATTCTTCGCTGGTATTAGTTGAAATTTCTGAATTGGCAGGAGTCCCGGTTAACACTTCTTTATCAAGGTTAGAAGTTGGTCGAGAACGATAGTAACGATAATCAACAACTTTAAAATCATGTATATATGTTTCCTTTGCTAGATTCACTCTTCGTTTAATAGATGCTGGAATAGAATTGGCCTTCTTAATAGGTAAAGGTTGAGTCGTTAAATCAGGTTGAATAGAAGTTTGTTTAAAATCAATGTTGTTTTCTTTTTTTAATTGAAAGTTTCTTTTGATTGTTTTTGGCTGAATAAGTTCTTGTTCAGGGCTTAAATTTAAAGCGGTAATCGTATCCTTATAAATAGGCTTACTATTAGGTTTTTTAATTTCAGTTATTTTCTTAGTTGCTGATTGTTCATTTTTAGTAGTTACAAAGTACATAAAGCCGATAGATACAGCAAAAAACAGAATACTTGTCAAAGCAAATTTATAGTACATTCCTTTAAACCGTTTTCGATCAATTGAATTCATACTTTCTAAAGGAACAGAAGAAGCAGACCAACCTTCTAATGCATCCGTATCAAAGGGGTCGTCACTCGCCTTTTGTTCAATGGCATTTTTCAATGTAGAATCCTTCGTTCGAAAGTACTTTTCGAGATCTTTTCGAGACAAACTCATAGTGTTGCGTATCTTTTCGTTAATATAATTTTCAAGTTTCTTTTACCATTTTGTATAAAGCTTTTAACTTCATTCAGGTTGTAGTTGGAATCCTTTACTATTTCATCGTAACTTTTCTTTTCTAAATAGAAAGCACGAATACAATAATGTTGATCAGTGTTCAATTCAATTAATGCCTCTTCTAATAAATTTAGTTTTAATTCATTTATTTCTTTAGATCTTAAAGAATCATCATAATCCTCAGAAACGGGCGCATTGTCAATTTCAATAAATTGAGGATTTTTTTTTCGAAGTTGCATCAAACAAGTGTTTTTCGTGATGGTGAAAAGCCAACTTTTAAAATTTTGAATGCTATGCTTTTCTATCTTGTTTCCTAATTGATTAAAAATCTCCAATGTAGTATCCTCAGCATTTTCTTTTTGCTTTAAGTATTTAAGGCAAACACCAAACACTAAATGACTATATCTTTTATAGAACTCGTCAATAATTTTCGATTCCTTATTAGTAAGGTATAGCGAAATGATTTCTTCATCAGAAAGTGATTTGTAGCTATTTCTATTGAAAAACATCATATACTACAAAGATGAGGGAATAACTCAAATTCCACAAATAATCTCAAAATTTAGTTGAGATTAAACTAATTTGAAATTATTTTTAAGTCTTAGTTATTGAATTTCAGCAGTTAACAAAAAACTTTTAAAAAAACTTCAAAAAAAGTGTTGCAGTTATGAAAAGAGTACATATCTTTGCACCCCGATAACGACGAAAGAGTTGTTGAAAAATAAGGGTTAAGGTTACGAATTAAGCGATTAAAGCTAACCACAGAAAAAGTTCTTTGAAGTATTGAGAAATAAGGAAACAGCAAAATTTATAAATTAGAATAAATGATTCTTGTAGTTTTTGGAAAGAATTCAAAGTTATTTACAACGGAGAGTTTGATCCTGGCTCAGGATGAACGCTAGCGGCAGGCCTAACACATGCAAGTCGAGGGGCAGCACGTCTTCGGATGGTGGCGACCGGCGCACGGGTGCGTAACGCGTATGCAACCTACCTTACACTGGGGTATAGCCCGGAGAAATTCGGATTAATCCCCCATGGTACTTTTGAATGGCATCATTTAGAAGTTAAAGTATTACGGTGTAAGATGGGCATGCGTCCTATTAGCTAGATGGTAAGGTAACGGCTTACCATGGCTACGATAGGTAGGGGGCCTGAGAGGGTGGTCCCCCACACTGGTACTGAGACACGGACCAGACTCCTACGGGAG
>JBILQY010000104.1:0-8084 GCA_044372955.1 Crocinitomicaceae bacterium
CTCCAGACACAACTTCTAAAGTTGCCTTCACAGACGGAAACACGAAGTTTGATGAAAACGGAGTGCAATACATTGTTAACCCTTACGACGAGTGGTATGCGCTCGTTCGCGCTTTGGAAATCAAAGAATCAGGCGGTGGACAAGTAACAATTGTAACTGTTGGAGCAGTAGCAGATGAGGCTGTGATTAGAAAAGCTCTTGCGATAGGTGCGGATGAGGCAGTAAGAATCGATGCAGATCCAAAAGACGCTTATTATACAGCAATGCAAATTGCCAACTATGCAAAAACGAATGGTTTCGATTTGATTTTGACAGGTAAAGAAACAATCAGCTACAACGGATCACAAGTTGGAGGAATGATTGCCGAAGAATTGGATTTGCCGTTTGTTTCCCTTGCTGAAAAATTAGAAGTTAATGGCTCAACTTTAACATTAGATAGAGAAATTGCAGGTGGTGTTCAAGTAATTGAAGTTTCAACTCCAGCAGTTGTTTCTTGCGCAAAAGGTATGGCTGAGCAACGTATTCCTAATATGCGCGGTATCATGGCTGCTAGAACAAAACCACTTACAGTTGTGGCGCCGGTTGCTGTTGAAGAATTGACAAGCTATGTTAATTACACAATGCCAAATGCTAAATCAGCAGTGAAAATGATAAATCCTGAAAATATGGATGAATTAGTAGAATTGTTGCACAACGAAGCAAAAGTTATTTAATAACCGACAAAAAGATTTCTAATGATATTAGTATATGTTAACTCAACAAATGGTCTTTCAAAATCAGCTTTGGAGACTGTTACTTATGGTAAAAAATTAAATGATTCAGTAACTGTTATCACCAATGGTGGAGCAAGTGCTGACTTATTAGCTTCTTTAGGAGAATATGGTGCTGCTAAAGTTATCGTTGACCGTTCGGTTGATGGAGAAGACGCACAGCAATTAACTCGTTTAATCACATCAACTGCACAAAGTATTGGTGCAAATACAGTTGTTTTTTCACATGATTTAATTGGAAAAGCAGTAGCTCCTAGAGTTTCTGTTCGTTTGAAAGCAGGTTTAATTTCTGGTGCTATTTCATTACCAGACACTGATGGAACAACGAAAGTGAATGTTTTCTCAGGAAAAGCAATTGGTAACGTAAAAGTAAACTCAGCAACTCGAATCATTTCTTTGTTACCAAATAGTATTCAACCTGAGGTTTCAGGTGCAGCATGTTCAGTTGAAGAAACATCTGGACAAGGTGGTACAGCAGCAATCAAAGTTATTTCAACTAAAAAACCAGAAGGAGAAATTCCATTGCCAGAAGCAGAATTAGTTGTGTCTGCAGGAAGAGGATTGAAAGGACCTGAAAACTGGGGAATGATTGAAGAAATGGCAAAATTATTAGGAGCAGCAACAGCTTGTTCTCGTCCAGTGGCAGATATTGGTTGGAGACCTCACCACGAACACGTTGGTCAAACAGGTGTTGCGATTCGTCCAAACTTATATATTGCAGTTGGAATTTCAGGAGCAATTCAGCATTTAGCTGGAGTTAACGGTTCGAAAGTAATCGTTGTTGTCAACACAGATCCTGAAGCACCTTTCTTTAAAGCAGCAGATTACGGTATCGTTGGTGATGCTTTTGAAGTAGTGCCAAGATTAAACGAAGCTATTAAAAAATTCAAAGCAGCTCAACACTAAGAGTTGATTACGAATTTCCTCTTTATTACATGCAAAAAGTTAAATTAGATATTACAGGTATAGCGTACAGCCAGACTCAGTCTGGCTCGTATGTTTTAACATTAGTTGAATCTGCGGGAAAAAGAAAATTACCAATCGTTATTGGTGGTTTCGAAGCGCAAGCTATAGCTGTAGAATTAGAAAAAATGGTTCCAAATCGACCATTGACACATGATTTAATCAAAACATTTTGTAAATCGTATGGCGTAAATGTGCGTGAAATCTTAATTTATAAATTTCACGAAGGCGTTTTTTATTCTAAAATAATTTGCGAAAAAGACAATGCCATCACTGAAATTGATTCTAGAACTTCGGATGCAATAGCAGTTGGTGTTCGATTCAATGCGCCTATTTTCACACTTTCTACTATTTTGGAAGAAGTTGGAGGAACAGAAGATTTGGATTTAGATTTTGATGAAGAAGACGAATTAGATGAAGTAATCAATGAAATGGAAGCTATTTCATTAGAAGAACTAAATGCACAGTTGGCAGAGGCGATAGAAAATGAAGATTACGAACGTGCCTCAAAACTCCGCGATGAAATCAATAAACGAAGCTAATTCAACTATAAAATTTCGACTAACCATTATGAGCTTTCTCCAATTCTTTGTTTGGGGAGCCTGGTTAATTACAGTTGCAAATTATTGGTTTGAAACAAAACAGTGGGATGCAGCGCAATTTGGTGCTATTTTTAGTACGCTAGGTTTATCTTCTTTATTTATGCCAACATTAATGGGGATTCTTGCAGATAGATGGATTAATGCAGAAAAACTATTTGGAATTTTACATCTACTAGGAGGGTTGGTACTTTTTTATCTTCCAGAAGTTCAATCTCCAGACTCTTTCTTTTGGTGGATTTTTCTCGCAATGATTTTCTATATGCCAACCATAGCTTTGTCTAATGCAGTTGGATATAATGTTTTAAAAAACAATGGCTTTAATGTAATAAAAGACTTTCCTCCAATACGAGTATGGGGTACAATCGGTTTTATTGTTGCAATGTGGGTTACAAATCTTACTGGAAATAAAGCTTTATCTGGTCAATTTTACATTGCAGGTTCAGCTGCAATAGTGTTAGCTGTTTTTTCATTTTTTTTCATTCCAAAATGTTTACCAAATAAAGAGATTAGAGAACGAAAAAGCTTTGTTGATACATTGGGATTAAATGCATTCAAATTGTTTGCAAATTCTAAAATGGCTATGTTTTTTATGTTCTCAATGTTTTTAGGCGCTGCATTGCAATTGACTAATATGTACGGTGATTTATATATTTCTGAATTTAAAAATGTACCAGAATATGCCAATTTATGGGTTGTTGAGCATTCAACAATAATTATGTCAATTTCTCAAATTTCTGAAACAGTATTTATCCTTGCCATTCCGTTTTTTTTAAGAAAATTCGGAATTAAGAAAGTTATGCTAATTAGTATGATTGCTTGGGTTTTACGTTTTGGTTTACTTGCTTATGGTAACCCTGCAGATGGATTATGGATGATAATTCTATCATGTGTTGTTTATGGAATGGCCTTTGATTTCTTTAATGTTTCAGGCTCAATTTTTGTTGAAACAACAACAGATTCTACTATTCGTTCGAGTGCTCAAGGTTTATTTATGATGATGACAAATGGATTTGGAGCTATTTTAGGAAGTTACACAAGCGGTTTATTAATCAAAAACTATTTTACGCTTGAAAATGGAACAAATGACTGGTTTAATATTTGGTTAACCTTTTCAATTTATTCTTTAGTCATTGCGATTTTATTTGCTTTATTATTTAAACACAAACATCAGGAAATAGATGTTAACGGTTTAAATCACTAAAAACTTACTTTACTTTACTCGTTAGCTCATTTCGTAATCCGCTCCATTCAACAAGGTGCATTTTTACAACTCCAACTGGAATTTTAGCTTTCACTAATACTGGAATTCGATTCGCATCGCTTGTCACCCAAAAGTTTACATCTTCTTCGCTTTTAAAATAGCGCCCAGTTTGAACTACAGGAACAAATTTCATACACTTGAATTTTCCTTTACGAATATGAATGAATTCTTCGCCAACATACTTGATTTTTAGATTGTATAATTCATCGTCCATAAAACAAGGAAACTCAAAGGTTTGTCCTTTTTTAATATTCTTGAAATTTAAGGTTCTAGCGTAGTAAAATGAAGAAATCATATCTTGAACAGCAGTTGGAATTTTAAACGATTTACCAGCTCCATTGTCTACTTTTCCAACGTGATGTTTAAAAGCGTAATCCTGATTGATTTTATAACCACCTTCGTCAACACGACGCACAAAATACCAAGGAAATATTCCTTTTTTATCGATATACGTTTCATAGCGATCATCCACTTTATAAAATGAATTGAAACCACCAAGTGTTCTTCCGATTCCAACCGCATGAATCAGTTCGCGACCATTTCCTTTTTTGGTAGTACTTTTCAATTCAAGAGTTGCTTCGCCTGCATCTACAAAACCATAAGTAATTCGATAGCGCAACTTCTCCCCTACTTGAAATGCCTTATTTTCGACATTTGGTAAATCAATAGAATTAGAGCTAGATAGAATTAGTAAACTAAAAGAAACAAGGGCAATTGAACTAAGGTAGCGTTTCATAATTTAATTTTTTAAGTTCGTTTCAAATGACGTGCCAAGTTGGAGTAAAATGTAGAATGTAGAATTCAAAATTGAAAATGGGAAATAGATAAAACAAATCAAAAACTCAAAAAAATAGGACACAAAAAAACACTGTGTTATTCAATTAAGAATAGTTACACAGTGTTAAGAAAGCTTTTAATCGGAGATTAATTCGCTGCAGTATCGTTGTTTGTAGTTTGTTGTGTACTTGAAAAAGCATCACAACTAACTTTTTTACTACCCCCACAAGAAGCAATAGCAAGAACGAAAAGTGCAAGTCCAACGAATACTGTAATTTTTGATTTCATATTATGATTTGTTAGTTGATAGATTAATGAGAACGCTAAATTATAACTTTAAAAAAGAATAATCTAATTTTGAATGAAAATCTTAATGAAATAATTTAAATTTCCTTTTAAAAAGCAAAAACCCCGATTTTGTCGAGGTTTTTGAATAGCTTGAACTATTTATTTCAATCCTTATTTCATTACGTTGTCGCAAGACATTTCTTCAGGTGCATCAGCTCCCCAAGTTGGTACAGTTGCATACGTTCCACCACCTTTGTATGTGTAGCTTGCGTAAACCGCACAACGGTAACATTTACCATCTTTTCCTTTGAATGCAACCCATAATTCATGGTATTCATATAATGGTAAACCGTACTCATTTTTCTTAACGTAAGGTGTTGCTGTCGCTGTAATTGCTCTAAAAGTTGAAGCTACAGGGCTATCTTTTCTCCCTGTTAAATATTCTGTGTACTCAGCACCTTTCACATAGTTAATTGCACCTGCTTCCAATGTAGCATTTTTTGATCCTGCTTTTGGCAAGAAAACTTTGGCAATTTTCTCTGCATATATTTTATCTTGGTATTTTTTGAAAGCTCCACTGCTAATGTATGTTTCAGCTTCGGTTTTCGTTTGAGTAACAGTTGCTTTTGCTTGTGTTAAAGCTGTTACTGTTGCAGCCTCTAATTTTAAGCTATTATCCGTTTCTATGCGTGTTAAAGCAGCAAGATAATCATCACAACGTTTGATAACTTTATTCGGCTCAGCAGCTTTGTTTGCTGTGTTGTACTCTACAACCTCTTTTGTTAAATTTTCTTTAGCAGCATATAGTGCGTAGTTATTACCGTTTGCAATACATGTTGCCATGTTAGTGAAAAGTTTTTGTGTTTCTGCATTTTTATATCCTTGTAGTTGAGCAGAAAGCTCTTCATATTGTTTTTTCGCAGCATCGTAATCAGCCAAAGTTTTTACTTCTGATTTGTAATTACGACAGTAGCATTGTGCATGAGAACTATAACCTTCACCTCTAAAAGAAAGCACTTCTGGTTTTTTGAATTCAATTGGAGCATTAAAGTCTTTTTGAAATGATTTTTCCAACTTAACGATTTCAACATAAACCGCATTTTGTTTGTCTGCTTTTTCTTTTAAAGGCAGGTACTTAGCGTCGTAATTAGCACGGTCAATTTTCGGCTCCAATTTCATAACATGACCTAAAGTGCGCTCGTTTTCAAACATTAATTTTGTCAACACTTCATAATCAACACTTGTTTTTGCATATTCCGCTTCAATTGCTGCAAGATTTGTTACAGCATTTTTGCGATGAACGTTTGCGCTTTCGTCGTTTGTAATGTTTTTAAATAATCCACTTGGATCTTTTCCGCCCAAACCAATATCAGATGCTTTTACATCGCTATTTCCAGGTACAGAAACATTAATTTTTGGTTTAGTGATTTTTGGTAGTTGCCCAAACGCATTGAAAAAAAGCGTAAAAGCGCCTAATACTAAGGCAATTGATTGAGATTTTTTCATAAATAATTTAAGTTTTTTGAGGCGACAAATGTAGGAATTTCATTTTCAATTAAATAGAACTTTTGTTACAATCGTTAAGTTTAATTTGAAAAATCAATTTACTTTTTTGAGTGCTTGAAGAAGGAAAGGGGAAAAGTCAAGATTTCCACAGCAAACTTCCGTCACCATAACTTAAAAAACGGTAGTTATTCGCCAACGCATAGTCGTAAATTGTTTTCCACTCGCCGCCCACAAATGCGTGAATCAATAACAGTAAAGTTGACTGCGGTTGGTGGAAATTGGTAAGGATTCCATTCACAGTTCGGATGTCGTAACCTGGTGCTATCAACAGTTGAGTTTTTGTTATCAATCGTTCTAATTTGTTATTTTCCATCCAAGATTCCAAAGCTAGAAACGCTTCTTTTTTGGAATAATTTTGTGGCAATTCATAAGCGTCCCATTGTTGTAAAGCGATAGATTCAATAGAAAGTTGCGGATTAACAAGTGTTTTTACTCCCATCCAATACAAACTTTCCAAGGTACGCAAAGAGGTCGTTCCAACAACAACAATGGTAGAATCTGTGTTGGCAATTTTGGCGATTAAATCTTTTCTAACATCAATAAACTCGGCATGCATTTCGTGTTCACCAAGCGTTTCTGACTTAACCGGTTTGAAGGTTCCTGCGCCTACGTGCAAGGTAACAAAGTCGTGAGAAATGTTTTTAGTCGCCAATTTTTCAAAGACATTTTCTGTAAAATGTAAACCAGCTGTTGGAGCGGCAACAGAGCCATCAAATTCAGCATAAACGGTCTGATAAGTTGTTTTATCTTTTTCTTCGGTGTCGCGTTTCAAGTAGGGGGGGAGTGGAATTATTCCAGCGTGATGCAAAATTTCTGCGAAGCTACTGTTTGGTTTATTCCATGAAAATTCAATCAAAAACGAATCTGATAAGCGCTCGACTTTTTTGGCTGTTAAAACGAAAGTTGTGGCATCCACTTCAAAGCTCAATTCTAAATTTTCATCGCGCCATTTTTTTGCTCCACCCACCAAACATTTCCATAAAACGGTATTCGTTTGCAACATCGCTGAGGTAATGTCGGGATAGCTTTCGTGCGGTTCTAAACAGAAAATTTCAATCGTGCTTCCCGTACTTTTTTTAAACAATAAACGGGCCTCAACAACTTTGGTATTATTCATTACCAAAAGTGTGTTTTCTGGCAAATGTTCGTGTAATTTGGAATAAATATCAGATAGTATTTCTCCGTTTTTATACACCAATAAGTTGCTACTGTCTCGCGGCTCTAAGGGATATTTTGCAATGCGTTCTTCGGGAAGATTGTAATCGAATTCTGCTATTGATGTGTTTTGAACGGAAGTTTTATTAGAGCTCATTAAATTAATTTCAGAATGCAAATTTAGGGCATTTGTCTTCAATCTCGGAGATAAGCATGATAAGTTGTTCGAGTTATTGAAATCAGGAAATATTTATCTAAGTAAAAACTAAATTTCTATAGTATATTTCTAACAAATTAAAACGTCTTTTGCGTTATGTTGTTTGCAGAATGTACAGAACTTCAATTTTCCTTTTAACATCATTAAAACGAAAACTCCTATTATGAAATGAAGAAGACAACCCACGTTTTTTATGGTTTTATATTTCCCTAGTACACTTACTACAAACGGATGCTTTTTTATGAATTGGTTCTTTACAATGAGGACATATTTTATGTTGAGAACCAAAGATTAACACAAAAAGTATGAAAAGTATAATAAAAGTAAGAAAGCCAACAATGTTTTACTAATCTATATCTAATGCGTCTATTAAACCATCTCCGTCGCTATCATTAGCCTTAAATCCAGTTTTAAAAATTTCTTGAAAGCTAAATTCATCATAAATCCCATTAAATTCACTTGAGTCATCTATACCATCGCCATCA
>JBILQY010000103.1:0-8141 GCA_044372955.1 Crocinitomicaceae bacterium
AGTCCAACTAGGAACTCCTGCAATGATGCAAATATTTTCATCAATTACCGCATGCGCCATTTTATCGAGTTTTTCTTCCCAATTTCCCAAGAGGGCGATTTCTTTTTTCGGCGAACGTCGTAATTCTGTCCACCAAGGCAAGTGATTGATTATTATTGCTGATAAGTCACCTATGAAAGTTCCTTCGTTATTGGTAATCACTTCACCACTTCCTCCTATAATAAGGTGTTTAGCATTGTATAATTTGCGATTTGGAAGATTGGTGTAATACTGAGCTAATAGGTCTTTTCCACCTGCGTAGTGATTCTCAAAAAGTGAATCTTTGGTGATTGGTAAGATTTTGATTCTATTTGCCGTTGTTCCAGATGATTTGGCGAACCAAGTTGTTTTTTCTTTCCAAAGTAGAAAAGCTTCACCTTTGATGGAACGATCTATCCAAGGTTTTAAGGTTCCATAATCTTGAAGTGGAACTTTCTGTTGAAAGGCTTGAATAGTAAGGTTGGTTGTAATACCAAAGCTTTTTCCAAATTTAGTTAGGGTTAAATGTTTTACAAGGAAATTGAAGACATTTTGTTGTGATTCGATAGGTAAATCACGGGAATTATCAATACGCGGTTGACGTTTCCCGATTAACCAGGAAAAAACAGCATTGAAAGGCATGAAATCCGGATGCGTTGTTTGAAGTTATTCTCTAGCGAAAATTAACCCCAAATCAATACACTAACTAGGATTGAAAGAATAATAATTGTGTAAATCGTACCTAAAGCAGCAGTTGATTCTTCAAAGAAATTGTCAGACATAATATTATTTTTTTTCAAAGTTATAAATTGTTTGGTTTTGGCAAGTGATTAAACGAAAAAATCCCGAAAATTCATTTGAACAATCGGGATTTAAAAAGTTAAGAACTTATTTAATCTCTTGACCCTAAGATTTGTAATCCTCCTATTAAAGATAGTTTGTTTCTGTCATCCTCTGATAAGCCAGGTTGAGTTGATACTGCTTTTAATTGTTGCATTTGGTAAGCTGTCAAACCAGTGAATACGAATACACCTAAACAAGCGATGATGAAACCCATAGAATCGCTACCAATAAATAGATTCACAATTCCAGCAATAAACATTCCAATGAACACCATATAAAGTAAGCTGCCGAATTTTGTTAAATCCGTTTTAGTGGTGTAACCAATAATTGCCATCCCTGCAAATGCACCCGCAGCTACGAAAAACGTAGAAGCAATTGCTCCCATGTTGTAAACCATGAAGATAGAAGATAAACTCAATCCCATTAAAGCAGAATAGACAATAAATAGCGCTAATAAAAAGCCCATCGATAGTCGTTCGTAAGCCCATTGAATTAATAAACCAATTCCTAATGGTGCGAAAGCTACTATCCAAAATACAGGTGAAAGTCCTGTTCCTGCTGCGTTAATGAATAATTGCGCAAACATCATTTCATTCGTCCCAACCATATATGCTAGGATGCCTGAAATCCCTAGGGCTCCGAACATGTAAGTGTAAACGTTTCTAAAAAACACTCTCGATATTTCAGCTGAGTAACTGTTGTTGTTGTCTAATATTTCCATTTGTTTAGATTTTAGTACGAAATTAAAATTTTAAACAGTTGTTTGTTTTAATTTATGATTTTTTTTCAACCAACGTTTTTTATGTAATCTGAATTTGAGTATACGATTTCGTACCACTATAAATAATTTATAACTCGAATAAAAATCTCAATTAGAGTTATCATTATCAGCCGTAGCGGATTGCCTTTCTTTTTTTCTTGACAAAAAAAGAAACAAAAAAGTCAAGGCTCTGAATTTCTATTTTGTTCACAAATCATTATTTTACAAATACTTATAACTCGTTGCGAACAATTTTAACTCCCTTCTGAAACTGAAATTTTTCAAAAATGTTCTTGCAGAAATTTTAAAAATTAACAGTTTCAGTTCAGTAGCTAAAACCATGAAATTCAAGGCCGAAGATTGTCGCTACTATTCAATAAATAGTTCTCACTTCGATTAAATTTTTGATTTTTAATGTTAAAGTATTTTACTGGTACAATTGCACATACACATTAATCTGTATTCTAAACTATCTAAACGATTTTGGGTTCATTGGTTTTTTACTCTTAAGTACATTGAATCCGACATTTATTCCAGCGTATCCACCACCTTTTTGGGAAGAGTAGAATACATTAACAGGAATGTTCAACGAACCCGCTCTAAATGTTCTACCTGCTGCAAAAACAAAGGTTGTGTTTAATGTTTTGGCACCTCTTTTATCAAGTATAGTTTCATTTTTGTAATCGGCATTGAATTCAGTAGCTTTTGGCATTACGTAATAACCGTTAGTATTGAATTCGGGATCATCTCTAAAATTTTGATAAGCATATTCTTGCCAATCGTATTCTGAAAAATATTGATTATCAGTTCCAAATAGATTTTCTGTGTCGAAGAATCCTTTGCTTGTCGCTTTAACACTAAATCCAGGTCCAAAAGCAAATTCCCATCCGCTTTTTCCGAAGCGAAATCCATTCATGATTGTAAGTGAAGGAATAAATTGTCCTTGTTCCAAACCTGAAACATTGAAAATACCTTCAACTAAAGCAGAGAAGTTTTCTGTACCCACGTATTGGCCTTCCAATTGATAACCAATCATCGAAACTACAGGGATGATACCCAAACCTCCTTGGTCAGTACTTCGCATTGCAAATTCATTGACGCTTCCGGTAAGGTAGGCAACTCCGATTCGTGGTCCAGAATTGTTTACTTTTCCAACGTTGTTCGATGTTATCAGTTCGTTTTTAAAAGCTAGTCGGTCTACCAAAACTTTTTCTGTTGGAACTCCTAGCATTTCTTTGATAACGATTTCAATCATTCGTTGAATTTCTAATTCTTGATTATCGAATTCTTTTACATTTGATTTGAAAATAGTTTGACTTTTAACATCCACAATTTTAATAGTTAAAGCAATTTTATTACCCAAACCATCTATACTTCCACACATAATGTAATCTACCTTTAATTCCGTTCCAAGTTTTGCCAAACAATTCTGACCATAGCATAAATTGCGAAATTCCTCTTTTGCTTTCAAAACATCAGCCATGTCGAATTCGTCATAAACTTTGTGTTTATTGATTTTTATCAATTCCAAACGCATCATTTTGGCAGCGGTTTCTTGTTTTATTCCAACTGCATTTACATTTGGATTAGCAACAGCAATTGAAGGTAAAGTTTCATTTTGAGCTTGAGCAATTCCTAAATTCATTAAGACTGCAAGAAAGAAAAATTTTGTTTTCATAGTTTATAAATTTTATGGACAAATATTTCCCATTTCTTAACGCAATTGAAAATTGAATTACACTTATACAAAGATTGTTTTTGTGTTTTTTAATAATAATCAAAGAATTAATGAAGTTAATCTTTTGCTTATTTACATTTTTCGCAAGTTAAGGATGTTGAATTTGTGAAAATCACAAATATTTGCAATTTTTTAATTGTTTCCTTCGGACTATACAGTTGTATTTATAAAATTCACAAAAAAAAGTACACTTTTTAAATTAGGATAGTTTTATTTCCCTTAAAAATGTAGATCAGCGTCAATTTTTTTTCGAAAGGAATGAATCATTTTTTCAAACTCATAAAAGTAATTATTCCGTTCTTTTTCATTGACAATGCTTATAATACTTGAGTTTGCAAGCTGTTTATCAATTATTTGTTTCGTATCTGCCACATAATCCATATCGGAAGTGTGCAAATAATTCATAACATTATGAGTCAAATAAATACCAGTTTCTTCTTTACTTGTGTAATAGAAAGTAGCATCTGAATTAATCGTTTCATTTAAATACATTTGGAAATCATTTCCCGAACTAGGTGCTTGTGTTCCGAAGATGAATTTTTTTCCAATGGTAGATTGTTCTTTTAAATGTTTCGCCATTAAAAGCGCTCTGTCACACAAAAACAAGGCGTACTCAGGATCTTCAAACATGTGTGCCTTGTAATAATAGAAAATTTGACGCATAAATCCACGCATTAATTCAGGATCAAAAATTTCAATAGATGGAATAGAATTATAACGTTGCAAAATTTCTTTTCCTAATTCAAATGCGCGTTCGGTTGTTTTATCGTGTTTGAAAAGTTCGTTTTTGTAGTCGACAATCTGTAAATGAGTTTTTGCCCAAAAAAACAAACGAAATCGAACCAACTGGGGAAAATTTAATAGCTGAAAAAAATGCGTATTGTTGACTGATAAAATTATTTTTGGATCATTTAGATTTTTTAATTTATCTATCGATTTTAAAATCCCTTCTAAATAACTTTCTAGGCTAAAATCGTAGGTATTTAAAGGCGTATAATTAAATGCAACTGTTCCTTTAGAAAGTGCACTTAAAGCGTCTAAAGAAATATCAAAATGTTTTGCTAATCGTTGTGCTTCTTGGATACTTAATGTTGTTTCACCACGATATCTCCTGTAAACTGCGTCAGGACTTAAATGCAAAACATCTGCTAATGTATTTCCTAAAGAATCGCTGCCAGCAATTTTTTCTTTTACAATTCGGAAGAGTTCACTTTGGATATCTATTTTCATTCAATTAAAACTTGAAAAACCAAGAACACATAGGGATAGGGAAGGAGTAACGTTCTCCATCTGTAGCACCAATAATTCCTGCCAATGAAACTTGAAACGCTTCATTTGGTGTTTTTTGAAAGCGCATTCCAGGCATTAGCACCAAATTAGTTGATTTAATCTTCTCGATATTTCCAGTTTGAACTTCCCCAACAAAAGTACTTGACGGATACCCTGTTTGTAAATCATAGTTATTGATAACGTCTTGCGTGTAAGAATAATTTTTAATATTTCCTAAGATCAACATGGCATCGAAGATAAAACTTGCTTTCGTTCCGACAGAAGCTATACCACCAAGACCGATTATTGGCGCACCAATGCGTGGCGAATATTTACCAGAGTTCATTACGGGAAGGTTTGCAAAAGTGTAATATCCTGGATTGAATTGGTCTTCAACGGCTGCGTAGGTTCCAGGTTTGTAAAGATTAGTGCCAAAATTTGCACCCGTTCGTAAGTAAGAATAACCAAGCGATAAAGTTAAATTATTCATTCGGTCACCATAAGTTACCATTCCCCAATGTAACCCACCAAAACTTCTTGCTTGGTTGAAGTAACCGGATGAACCTAAAATTGTTCCTACCCCAAAGTTAAGTTTATCATTTGATGTTGGAAAAGTATATTTCAATGCTAAGGCAATTGGACTCGCAATCCATGTAGATAAAACACCAATAGAAAAGCGATTCGTTATAGAAAATTGAACCTCAGGACCGTAAAGGTTTACAACAGCGTAGTTTTCTCCTTTTTCAATCGGAAAAGCATTGGTTGTAAATTGGTAACGCGTAGTAAATGGACCTCTTGAACGATATTCACCATTGACAATGTCTTTGGTAACATCTACTTTTTTAATTGATCTAATGTCATATTTTGGAACGAAAATTTTCCCAAGTTCGTAAGTGTCAATCAGCACTTCACGCCCATCGTCACTAACAATTTTCCCAATTAATTCTTTGCCATTATTTCTAATTATGACATACGTATTTGTATCTATTTCAGCAGGTTGAGTAACTTGAGCCTTAACAGATTGAAAGGCTTGAAATCCAAAAAATAAGATTAATAATGCGCAAATATTTTTCATTCTAACGATTTTATTGTTGTTACAAAGTTAAGCAAGTTTTGAGGATATTAATTCAATTAAAAGCAAAGGAAATTAAACAGAAGAAAATCAAAAGGTTGAATTCTATCTTGCTACTGTTTCGGTTTCTTCTTTCCTTTCGGATCCACAACATGCCCGTTTTTCCATTCGCGTGTGTATGACTTTCCACTTGGATAAATCATAGAACCTTGACCATTCGGAAGGTTGTCGCTCCACGCGCCTTCATAGCGGGTTTTATTTTTGAAGAAATGAGTGCCTTGTCCACTTCGTACTCCTGCTTTATAAGATCCAACATACTTTTCACCATCCACCCAAGTATAGATTCCTTGGCCTTCTTGTAAATCATTTTTCCATTCACCTACATATTTTTGTCCGTTGTGATAACTAATAGTTCCCTGTCCAGACTTTTTATCTTCCTTAAATTCACCAACGTACTCATCGCCATTTGTATAGGTAAGAATTCCATTTCCATGTTGCATTCCGTTTTTCCAGTCGCCAACGTATTTTACTCCAGTTGCGTAAAATAATGTTCCTTTTCCTTCTTGAAATCCATTTTTAAATTCACCTTCATAGCGATTGCCATTTTTCCATTTTTGAGTTCCTTTTCCACTTTTAAGATCATTTTCCCATAAACCTTCATAAACTATTCCATCGAAAGTTGTGAGTTTACCGAGGCCATTACGTTTCCCATCTAACCATTTCCCAGAATAAATATCTCCATTGGAATAAGTTTTCACTCCTTCTCCGTTTTGTTTTCCTGCTCTCCACTCTCCAACATAGTTAGAACCATCTTTCCATTTGTATGTTCCTTGACCTTGTTCCATGTCATTTTCAAAGTTTCCTTTGTATTCGTCGCCATTTGAATAAGAAATTGTACCAGCTCCCCAACGTTTGTCTTCTTTGAAGGTTCCTATGAAAATACTCCCGTCTTTATAGTTTATTGAACCATCTCCAGACTTTTTTCCATCAACCCAATTAACCGAATAAATCGCACCTGTTTCAGAAGTATAAATTCCTTTACCATGGGCTTGATTGTTTAGAAATTGACCTTCGTATTTTGCACCATTTCTATAAGTCAAAGTGCCATCACCCGACTTTTTTCCTTCTTTATAAAATCCAGTGTACACTCCGCTGTTGATAGATTTAAAAGTTCCATATCCCTCAGGAATAGCAGTTGGATCATATCCTTCAGTTGTTGGTAGCTTAGTAAAAGTACCAATGTATAAGTCGCCATTTTCCCAAACTAAAACAGGTTTATTTAACAAGGAATCAAATACGATTTTTCCTGGCGCTTGACACCAACTAAAATGGTTAATGGAACAAACAGTTAAAAGAAAAAGAATGAATTTCATTTGATAAATTTAACTGATTTATCAATTCATTTTAATTTTTCTTAAAAGATAATATAACTTAAAAGACCTGGAGTTTATACCATAATCATGGTCCAACCAAAAAGAAGTGCGAGGGCACAAAAAAGAAGGACGATTACATGCAGTGTTGATATTGGAACTTTTACAGCTTCTGAATCTTTTGTAAATGCCAATAAAATAAATCTAACATAAAGAAAGGCACCTACAATTGAACTAAACAAAGCAATGATAACGAGAACAGGCTGGATTTTATAGGTTTCAATCAGCAAGAAAAATTTAGCAAAGAAACCTGTAAATGGTGGAATTCCTGAAAGAGATAGAAAAGCCATCAGTAAAATTATCCCAAGGAATGGATTTTTGTAAGCAATACCTTTCCAATTGGAAATAGTTTCAGAATGTGAATTTTCAAGAACTTGGCTAATTGTAATCAAGGCAAGTGAAGCAGCAGTATAACCTAATAAGAAAATCCATAAAGAGACGAAATTACCATTTATCAAGGTTAGCATTGCAAATCCAGTGTTGCTAATACCTGAATAGGCCATCAGTCGTCTGAAATTTGTTTGTTTTAACGCTGAGATGTAACCCAATAACAGTGTGCCTGAAGTAACAACATAGAAAATTGGCAATAAGATTTCCTCGTTTAAAACAAATACGCTACCAAACAATTTAAGCATTACAGATAAACCTGCCACTTTTACTACAGTCGCCATAAAAGCGACAATCGCGTTTGGACTACCTTCATAAACATCAGGGCTCCAAAAATGAAAAGGAACAGAACCAATTTTAAATAGCAAAGCACCTAAAACAAATAAGATTCCAACAACTGCCATTGGTGTAGAAATTGCAGGATTTAAAGCCAATTCAATTAATTCAAAAGTTCCAGTTGCTCCGTAAATTAAAGCGATACCAAATAGCAAAATCGCGGTGATAAATGATCCTGTAAAAAAATATTTAACAGAAGCTTCCGAGGATAAAGTATTTTGTTTTTTGATTCCAACTAAAACGTAAACTGGAATCGACATAATTTCTAAACCTAAGAAAAACATAAAA
>JBILQY010000433.1:0-2621 GCA_044372955.1 Crocinitomicaceae bacterium
TTCCCCCACGATTGAAAATTTGGCAATTAAATTCTGCAATTCCACTGTATTGAACAAAGAATAAATCATTTCCAACAGTTGAAGATAAATTGATAATATTTGGAACTTGAATATCACAAGGTTTTAGTTCAACCGTTGAACTTGCACTTTTCGTATAACACTCATTTGAGACTGTTGCAGTGTAAACTCCTGCAGCGTTAATTACTCTTACTGGATCAGTGCTGTTATTTTCCCAGATTAAATTAATTGGATTAACATAACCATTTTGAATCGGTAAAACATTATTAAACACCGGAATCAAGTTGAAGTTAGTCCCTATACAAATCGAAGTATCAATTAAAGAAACACTTAATTGAGGTGGAAATTCAATTGCTGCAGTTAATTGAGTTTGACAAATAGGATCCGTTAGGGTAACATTATAAATTCCAGCCATTGTAGCGTTTATTAGCGGATTTGCTGCACTTGTATTCGAAAAGGAAACTTCGGTATTCGTTGATGACCACAGTCCACCATTTGGAGCGTAGGTTCCTACGACTTGATGAGTTAAATTACACGCCAAGGTGTCTGTAAAAATGGTAGGTTGATCGTAAACAAGTAAGGAATCAGAATCTGTAACGCAAGCATTAGAGACGGTGATTACATAGTTTCCAGGTTCATTTGCAATTAAAGTTGTGTCAAACGAACCATTGTTCCAGCTAATGGTGTAGTTAGCTGTTTCTAATGTTCCATTACTTGAATATAATGGTGAAATTAAATAGTTATTTCCTGCACAGACAGCGGCATCAGGAATATCGACTGAAACATCGGACAGAAACTGAATTTCTCTGGTGACAGAACCACTACATTCATTATCCAAGAAACTGACGGTATAGGTACCAGGTCCTGATGCGGTAATTATAGGGTTTTCCACATTTGGATTAGAGAAATTAATTTCAGGATCTGTAGAAGACCATACACCTCCATCGAATGAAACTGTTCCGAAAACTTGGAATTGATTACTACAAGTAACTGTGTCAGGGAAAATTTCTGGACCTTCAACTACAACAAAAGAAACCGTTGTATCATAAGGACAACCAAAATTATCTATCACATTAAATTGATAATTATAAGTTCCTATTTGTGTTGGTTGCACAACAATTAAGGTATCTCCATTTAATCCTGAAATAATTGTTGGGTCAAAACTCCACCAACTAGTATCAGCGGTTGTATTATAACTCCCTAAACCTGGGAAATACGATTCATCAAAAAACAATCCCCATTCAAATATGTATCCGTCATCAGTCGCTAAATTATCTCTAACAAAAATGGTCCAATTTCCATTAACTGGACAACCTGCAAAATCGGCAAAAGTTGCCTCAGGTTGATAAGTATTATTAGGGCTTACCGAATTACCGGCTGATAGATTAGGATTACCAGCAATAAAAGGAACTGGAATAGTATTACCTGGAAAAGTTCCCATCATTGTTCCTGTTGTGTTAAATACTGAACTAAAACAATATTCCCAACCAATCCCTGCTCCACCTCCACCTCCATCATCAAAAGGATGTCCTAAATATCGCCCACCGCCACTTATTCCACCAGGCAGAAAACCAGGGTTATATGAATTTACCAAAGCTACAGTTGTTCCGTTTGGACATCTTAACCAGATCTCTAAATCACCGAGATAGGAATGTTCCATTGTAATACATACTTGATTTAATGACTGTGCGTCTTGAATAGTTGCTCCTTCTGGAAAACCTGAAATTGTAATAGGTGCTTGATAATTTTGACCAGAACCATCTGGTAAATATGTCAAACCAGCATAATTTCCACCCATTTCAAATGAGCCGGGAGGAATTGTTACACCAACTGTATCTTGAGTAGTTACTCCACCAAGAAGAACAGTGTTTGCGCCTAAGCAAACGGAATCCTCAAAAGGACCAGTTCCTGCAAAAGATGGTAGTAAAGACACTCTAACTTTACAACGGATACGTTCATTTTGAGGAAACATATCTGTTGCTTTTACATCAACTAAGTATCCAGCTCTTGCTGGAGGAGTAAACCATACAGAATCATTATTTGCATAAGTACCACCTGCTGTAATTGTCCATTGAAAATTAATATTTGTATTTACATTTTGAGAATATCCATATCCAGTTGCCTCTAACGAATTAGGGAAAATTGGTTTTGCAACAAATAAAATACTATCACCCAAACAAACATCAACATAACCAGTATCTAAAGGGTTTAAAGCATTTGGTCCAACACCATTTACATATGCTTCAATGTGAGGTTCAAATGGTTGAAATTGATTTCCGCATTGAACATTAGCTTGCCATCCTGTACCTTCATTAGCCCCATCGCTTACAAAAACAACTGTTAAACAACCTGAAGGATTGTCCCAACTTGCTTGATGTGTGAATCCATTAGGGTCAGTAACTGAGTTATGAACTCCCATTAAAGGTGAATTAGTAGATGGGCCATCAAAAACGTAAATTGAATCAGAACCGTGAACATTAAACTCGTATCCCGCATTGATTCCAAATGTAATAGACATCTTAGTTCCCAATGATAATTGAGGACAAAAAACAATTGTATCATTAAAATTGGGCGTATAATCTCCAGTGTTTCCTGGGTCGAGA
>JBILQY010000085.1:0-8798 GCA_044372955.1 Crocinitomicaceae bacterium
TAATTCATCAGAGGCAAGTTTTACAATCGTTTGGTTTGTAATTGATGTTTGTCCATCTTCTGTGAAAAGAACTTGTGTTTTGTCGCTGTTAAATTCCCATTTCCCTGAGTAATCGACTGTGTAAGGAATTCCAAGAACCGAGTAAGCAATTTTGTAGTAAAAAGTTGCATCGTCTTTTATTGAAAGGGTTGTAGTTACATTTGTAAGGTTGTTATCTGTCCCATTTTCAGTTTGTTTCGTCAATTTCCATTCCCCAACCAAACGAGATTTTTTCGAAGAAAAAGCCAATTTTGGACCTTCTTCGTATTTACTACAAGAGCTTGCTGCAGCTACAAGCATTAAGAATGCAAAGCTGTAAATAATTAATTTTTTCATATTTAGTTTTTTTTGGCAAAATTAGGCAAACATTATTTCTTTAACTCCTATAAAACGTTAATTTTGTTGAACCAAAACCTTTCGTATGAAACGAATTTTCACCTTAGCATTACTACTAAGTCTTTTTTCTTGTTCAGATTCATCTTTGAAAAATGAAGACAAGAAAGAACAAGTTGCAGTTTCTAATGAAACGCTTGTTACTGAAGTAGAAGGGATGGTTTGTTCAATGGGCTGTGGTGGTTCAATCCGCAAGGAGTTAAAAAGTACTGGAGCAGTGAGTAGGGTAGAAGTGGATTTCGATGAAGAAAAAGAAAAACAAACGGTAAAGATTACTTACGATAATCGCTTGATTTCAAAAAAAGAAATAGTTGATAGAATCGAGAAATTAAACAAAGGACAATTTTCTGTGAATGTCATTGGAAGTACTTATATTGAAAGTTCTAAAGATGAAGATAATTCTTCGGATAAACCAAAAGTAAGCGTTACAGAAACAAGCTTTGAAGTTCCTAGTTTATTAGATATTCTTTCTTCAATTGTAGTTCAATAATCAATGAAACTTGCATATAAAGAATTCGGTGAAGGAAAGCCTTTAGTTATTCTTCACGGACTTTTTGGATTTTCTGATAATTGGGTAACCCACGCTAAAAAATTCTCCACTTATTTTCGTGTAATCATAGTCGATTTAAGAAATCACGGTTATTCACCTTGGTCAGATGATTTTTCATATCAATTGATGGTAGATGATGTGAAAGAATTAATTGATGATTTAGAAATTACAAAATGTATTTTATTGGGGCATTCAATGGGAGGAAAAACTGCAATGTTATTTTCACAGCAATACCCTAAAATGCTCGAAAAGTTAGTGGTTGTTGATATGGGTGTTAAAGCTTATCCATTGCACCACCAACATATCTTAGATTCATTCAAAAACATCGACCTAAGCAAATTATCGGCAAGAAGTGAGGCAGAAAAATTATTAGCTCAATTTGTTGAATCTAATGGTGTCCGTCAATTTTTACTCAAAAATTTATATTGGAAAGACAAAGGTAAACTTGCTTGGCGCGTGAATTTTCCAGTTTTGGAAAGAGAAATGACTGAAATTTTGAGTGCATTGCCTTTTCATGAAGTTATGGTTCCAACTTTATTTGTTCGTGGAGAATTGTCCAATTATATTGAGGATGATGATTTTGAGCAAATTGAAACCTATTTCCCAGATTCACAAATAGAAACGGTTGCCAATTCAGGTCATTGGGTTCACGCAGAAGCACCAGATGATTTTTTTGAAGTCGTTTTGGGATTTTGCATTCGATAATTCAGATATTAAGTGTTTATAGTCAAATGAGTAAAATAACCCTATCTTGAAAATCAATAATTTAATCGAAGTATGAGCTATTTGATGAATACTAGCGATAAATCCTCGGCCTTGGATTTCTAGGTTTTAGCTACTGAACTGAAACTGTTAATTTTTAAAATTTCTGCAAGAACATTTTTAAAAAATTTCAGTTTCAGAAAGGAGTTAAAATTGTTCGCATCGAGTTGTAAATATTGCAAGAAAAAATATTTGCGAACAAAAAGATATTCAAAGCCTTGACTTTTTTGTTTCTTTTTTTGTCAAGAAAAAAAGAAAGGCAAATAAATTATAAACTTTAATTGGGACTTTACATACAAATGTTAAATATGATCCGAATTTTTAATAAGTGGTAAGAAATCAATCACCAAAATTCAGATTACATTTTCAAGGAACGTATACATACCTCACTTTTGTTCTCCAACCACTGATTTGTAAATCTGTTTCAACATCCCGCATTTTTTCAACGGTTAATTCTCGAATATTTACCACCAAAGTTCGATTCTTAACTTCTTGACATGTATCGGCAATTGGCTTGAACTGAAGTTTTACCTGTCGAATGGGAGGATAAATTTGATCATTAAACCGTTCCAATCCCACACAATCAAAAACTTCTTCCTTATCACAGGAGCCTTCATATTCTATTGTGAAAAACAAAACATTTGAATCGATTCGAACGTCTTTTATAAGAATCATCGGGCAAGACTCAAACGCTCCAATTTTTGCCATTACGTCGTACTGTTCGAGTGATTTACCTGTTAGCATCGCAGCATCAAAAGTTGATTTTTTCGAACAAGAAGTGAAGGTTTGAACCAACAAACAAGACAGTAGAACAATAAAAAATGATATTCTTGTCATATTAAATCAAGTGTTTCACGAAAGTAGCGTAATTTTGCAACCAATGAAAACAAAAACGCTCAAAAAAAATAAGGTAAACGTTGTTACTTTAGGTTGCTCTAAAAATATATTTGATTCAGAGGTGATGATGGCTCAATTGAAGGCAAATGCTTTTGATGTTGAACATGAATCAATGGATGACGATGCCTCAATAGTAATTATCAACACTTGTGGATTTATTGATAATGCAAAACAAGAATCGATAGATACCATTATTCGTTATGCAGATGCAAAAGCAGAGGGTTTAGTTGATAAAGTGTACGTAACAGGTTGTCTTTCTGAACGCTACAAAGACGATTTGGAAAAGGAAATTCCAGAAGTGGATGCGTTTTTTGGAACGAGAGATTTGCCGCGTTTATTGAAAACATTGAAAGCAGATTACAAACATGAATTAGTTGGGGAGCGATTGTTGACAACACCAAATCATTATGCTTATTTTAAAATAGCTGAAGGATGTGATCGTCCATGTTCTTTTTGTGCGATTCCAATTATGCGCGGAAAACACATTTCAACTCCGATTGAAGATTTAGTAATACAAGCTAAAAGTTTGGCAGCTAAAGGTGTGAAGGAATTGATGTTGATTGCTCAAGACTTAACGTATTACGGATTAGACATCTATAAAAAACGCGCACTTTCAGATTTGATTAAGCGTTTGTCAGATATTGAAGGAATTGAATGGATTCGTTTGCATTATGCTTTTCCTTCTGGTTTCCCGATGGATGTTTTGGATGTAATGAATGAAAGAAGCAATGTATGTAAATACTTGGATATGCCTTTACAGCACGGGTCTACAAAAATATTGCAAGCAATGCGCCGTGGAATTACACGCGAAAAAACAGAAGAGTTAGTAGCACAAATTAGAGCCAAAGTTCCTGGAATTGCATTGCGAACTACTTTAATTGCTGGTTATCCAGGTGAAACAGCTGCCGATTTTCAAGAAATGTATGATTTTGTGGAAAGAAGTCGTTTTGACAGATTGGGAATTTTTACCTATTCGCACGAAGAGAACACACATGCTTACGAATTCAAAGATGATGTTTCTGCCAAAACGAAGAAAAAACGTGCAGATTTAATTATGGAATTGCAGTCTGGAATCAGTCATGACTTGAATCAATTAAAAGTTGGCAATACTTATAAAGTATTATTTGATAGAGTAGAGGGGGATTATTTCATTGGGCGAACAGAATTTGATTCACCTGAAGTTGACAACGAAGTTTTAGTAAAGAAAACAGCAGAAAATTACATTCGCTTAGGAGATTTTTCCACCATTAAAATCACAAGTGCAGATCATTACGATTTGTATGGAGATTTGATACTATAAACTTTAAAAAAGGTTGAATTATGAAAACGATTTTAGTTTTTTCATTTGTATTTTTCTTTAGTCTATTTTCCAAGGCTGATCAACTTGCGTATATTAGCAAATCACAAGCAGACAAAGCAGTTAAATTTTTAGAAAACAAGAACGAACTATTACTTTGGTGTGCTTGCTGTGAAAATGACCAAAAACGAAAAATCAAAGTTACTTCCGTCTACGCTGAATTTGTGAATTACCAACATTATTTTCAAGTAATCTTGGAAGGTGTAGAGGAAAGTGGTAAAAAAGTCCGCATTGAATTAGATTTAGCTTACGTTCACTTTAAAAAAGGTAAAAAGGCGAAATGTGTAGGTAAAGCTTTAAAATTCAAATGCGATCCTTGCACCAAGGCTTTTGATTGGTAAGTTCGTACGAAATTTAAAACTTCCTATCTGTTTCGTGATGAATTATTGATAACATTGAGACTAAAAGTTTATCTTAGCACAAATGGAAAATAAGCATATTCAAGTTATAACCTCAGAGCCGGATAGCTTTTTGCTACATTTTCAGAAATATTCCTAGAACAGATTCATTCACTCAATTCATAATTTAAAAGAAGCCAAAGCGCTAAAATTGTTGTGTGAGTATTTGATTCTTCTGAATTTGAATAATACTTCCAACCTCCATCTTTTTGTTGTAAATTAATTACTTTCTCAATAAATATACCCTCATCAAAAGTCGGGTCGAAAAATGATAAAAAGCAAATCGCTTCAATCCAAACATCTATATTGTCATTCTCACATAAAACAATTTCATATAGTATGCTTTCTTTTATTTTTGGTCACATTCATCCGAAAGTTTTATAGGACAATGCAAAATCTATCCTAAACTCCAATAAAATGGTTTAAAAACTCTTGTTTATTGAGAAAATAAGTCCATTTGACTGAATATATCAGGTGGTTTTACTGGTTTGGTTTTAATTTTCTTAGCACCTTCAGAGATTGTATCACACACATAGTTTAGAGAGAGGTAAAATGGAAGACAAATCCTGATTTTTTCTACAAAATTCGAAAAAGATTGCACTTTCTTTTTTGTAGTTCTTCGAATCAATTCAAGTGTCAGAAAAGAAATAAGTGCAATATATATTTGTGATTTTACAGCGTTATCACTTGTTCCTAAAAACGTTTTAACTTGTAAGTTTTGTTTTATTGCCTTAAAAAACGTCTCTATATCCCATCTTTTTTGTACAAATCTGCGATTGTTCTGGCTTTCCAATTCAGTTGATTAGTGATTATTTCAATTACCTTATTTTCGTCCTCTTTGTAAACATGTACAATCCTTAGCTCTATTTGATCAACACCACATTCTTGAGCTTTTTTACCTGTTAATTGAATTACTTCGTCCTTCAAAATGTCTTGGTCTTCTTCATTGGGTAGTTCATTTTCTCTAAGTGTTTGATAAACTGTATTCGTCTTTGTTCTGGTGACAAATACATTTTCGGCTTGGTTTCTATTTAGCATTAATAGAAAATCAAAATAGGCTCTATCTTCAACAATTATGGTGTTTTTGGGGAATATAAGTTGGGATAATCCATACCTGTCATGAACTTTGGCTTCTGAAATATTTATCATATCCGGAATCATCAGAGCATCATCCCAACAAGTGTGAATTTTAATACCTCCTTTAGCTGTCCGGAATTTTGCCCAGTCAAACAATGACAAGCATAGGCTTATAGTAGTACTATCGATGATTTTGATTTTTTGGTCTTTGATTTCCTCAATAATCTTAGTTTGATGTTGAGTAGCTAAAACCCGTTCGTAATGCTTTAACAATCTGAAATAGAGCGTTTCAAACATTTTCCAATTACGATTCTTATTACCATCACTCATTGTTGAACGTGCTGGACTTTGTTTCAATCCTAAATCTTTAATAAATGTCTCATTTACACCAATTCCTGTAGAAATATCACTCAATGTTAAACATTTATTCAGCTGTCCGAAAGTCATAGCGACAAATTGGTCGTATGTCTTATATTTACTACACCCTTTATCTGCTTGATATTGTTTGGAGCAACTTTCTAACATCCACTTTGGTACAAAATCTATAATTTGGCGAATTAATGGTTTTGAATTATTTTTACATCGTCTGAAAAGTCCCATAATTTATGATTTTTTTGTCGAAACCAAAATTAGGGCTTTTCAGGCTTTTTTTATTTCACAAACTTTCGGATAGTTGTGTTTCATTATAAATAAATTTAAAGCAATATACTTTGAAATAAGGTGAAAAAACAAGTTAACACTATAAGTTGATTTCCTTTTCCACTTTTACATTTTGTAACATAACTTTTACCAAATCATCAAGGTCGAATTGATGTTTCCAGCCCCAATCCTTTTCAGCATTAGAATCATCTATAGAATTAGGCCAAGAGTCTGCAATTGCTTGTCGAAAATCAGGTTGATATTCGATTTCAAAATCTGGTATCACTTTTTGAATTGCTTCTGAAATCGTTTTTGGTGTAAAACTAATTCCACCTAAATTATAAGCAGATCGAATTTTTATAGTTTCCGATGGAGCTTCCATTAGTTGAATGGTCGCATTGATCGCATCATCCATAAACATCATTGGTAAAGCAGTATCTTCTTTCAAGAAACAAGTAAATTTCTCACCTGCTTTTGCTTTATAAAAAATATCGACCGCATAATCAGTTGTACCACCACCTGGTAAACTTTTGTATGAAATCAAACCTGGATAGCGAATGCTTCTAACGTCCACATTGAATTTATTGAAATAATATTCACACCATCTTTCGCCCGCTTGTTTGGAAATTCCATAAACAGTTGAAGGTTCCATAATTGTATGTTGTGGCGTCTTATCCATTGGAGTTGTTGGTCCAAAAACAGCGATTGAGCTCGGCCAAAAGATTTTAGAAATGTAACCTTCCTTTGCTAAGTCAAGAATCGTAAACAATCCTTCCATATTCAATTTCCATGCGAAATCGGGACTTTTTTCGGCGGTTGCAGAAAGTAAAGCAGCTAATAAATAAACTTCTTTAATGGCGTTATTGATAATGTAAGTTCTCACCAATTCACGATCTAAAATATCCATTTTAACATACGGTCCATTGGAAAGCAAAGGAGGGCAATTTTCCTTTACATCGGCAGCAATTACAGCGTCATTTCCTTTCAACTTTCTAAGTGCAAGAACAAGTTCAGTACCTATTTGACCACCTGCTCCAATTACGATTGTTTTAGACATTTTCTTGATTGATTGAACACAAATTTAATAGAATAATTTAACGGAATTCGGGTTAGGTTACAAAAATGATGTGTTTTACAAAAGCTGATTTTAATCATAAATTGAGAAATTGTTAAATGATATATTTGCCCTTATATCAAAATGCAAAAACTAAACGAACTCAATAAGAACAAGTTAAAACGAAATCCAGAATGAAAATATGATTCTGAGAACAAATTCTTATTCAAACTATTAAAAATTAAACTATGCCATTTTATCAAAAACTAGGGAAAATCCCTCATAAACGCCACACCGTTTTCAGACAAGAGAATGGAGATTTGTATCACGAACAACTTTTTGGTACAGCTGGTTTTGATGGTATGTCAACATTGATGTATCACATTCAGCCACCAACAGTTATTAAAGAAGTGAAAGGTCAAAAGAACATTGCTCCAGAAGTTGCAATTGACAAAAACTTAATGCCTCGTAGTTTCAAAGGGTATCAAGTTACACCAAGTACAGATTATCTTGAAAGTAGAAATCCAATTTTAGTAAACAGTGACGTGTATATTGAATTAGCAGCGCCACAAGCTTCAATGAAAGAATACTTCTACAAAAATGCGGATGCTGATGAAGTGATTTTTATTCACCGCGGGAAAGGAAAATTGAGAACTCAACTTGGAAATATAGATTTCGCTTACGGGGATTATTTAGTTATTCCTCGCGGAATGATTTATCAGTTAGAATTTGAAAATGACGATAATCGTTTGTTGATTATCCAATCTTTTCACCCGATTTTTACACCAAAAAGATACCGCAATTGGTTTGGTCAAATGCTTGAACATTCTCCGTTTTGCGAGCGAGATATGCGTCCACCATCTGAATTAGAAACACATAATGAAGAAGGCGAATTTTTAATTAAAATTAAAAAGGAAGACGTGCTATACGATTTTGTTTACGCACATCATCCATTCAATGTTGTTGGTTGGGACGGTTTTAATTATCCGTATGCATTTTCAATCCATGATTTTGAACCAATAACAGGTCGAATTCATCAGCCACCACCAGTTCACCAAACGTTTGAAACATCAGCATTTGTAATTTGCTCGTTCGTTCCGCGTTTGTATGACTATCATCCTGATTCAATTCCGGCACCTTATAATCACAGTAACATTGATTCTGATGAAGTACTTTATTATGTTGACGGTGATTTCATGAGCCGTAACAATATTCAACATGGACAAATAACTCTGCATCCAGCAGGAATCCCTCATGGACCACACCCTGGGGCATATGAAAGAAGTATTGGAAAAAAAGAAACTTTGGAATTAGCCGTAATGATTGATACCTTTAAGCCCTTAAAAATTACCAAAAGTGCACTTGGGATTCAATTGGAGGATTACGAGAAATCATGGATTCATTAAACCAATTTTGAATTATTAATTTTGAATTAAAAACCATTAAACATTCAGTATAAAACATTAAAAAATAAAAAGATGTCATCAGAAAATACAACAAACAAAGTAGTTAAAAACGTAGAATACGGATTAGAAAAAATCTTTGAAGACGCTCAAGATTTTCTTCCTTTACTTGGGACGGATTATGTAGAATTTTATGTAGGAAATGCAAAACAAGCTGCACACTTCTACA
>JBILQY010000434.1:0-2605 GCA_044372955.1 Crocinitomicaceae bacterium
GCGTTCTGCTTTATTCGTTGCGTTATCGTAGTAACAATCAAATAATTGCTTGAAAATCCATTGCGTCCATTTGTAATATTCTGGCGAAGAAGTACGAACCTCACGCGACCAATCGTAACAAAAACCAATTCTGTCAAGTTGGGTGCGATAACGAGCAATGTTTTCTTCTGTTGTGATTGCAGGATGTTGCCCTGTTTGAATCGCATATTGTTCTGCTGGCAAACCAAATGAATCGTAGCCCATTGGATGCAATACATTGAAACCTTGCAAACGTTTGTAGCGGGAATAAATATCCGAAGCGATGTATCCAAGTGGGTGACCAACGTGCAAACCAGCGCCAGACGGATAAGGAAACATGTCTAAGACATAAAATTTCTCTTTGTTTGGGTCTTCGGTAATTTTATACGTTTGGTTTTCTTTCCAGAATTTTTGCCACTTCTCTTCTATCGATTGAAAATTATATTCCATTTGCTTTTTTTATTGGGTGCAAAGATAGGAAATAGTTAAAAGGGGAGAATTGAAAATGTAAAATGTAGAATTGAAAATTTAGAATGTAAAATTGAAAATGTAGAATGTAAAATGTAGTCCATTGAGTTGAATGAAACTCAAAATTCGATTAAAAAAAGATGGTTGAGAAGACTTTCAAATAATCTTAAGCGATGATTTTTTTCAATTTTAGTTTCATTTAATCTTGAGAATTTAGAAGAATCAAAACCTAAAAATCTAATTCGTGTAAACCACTTCCCCTGCTTGTTGGCTGTATTTAAAACTAAAAAGTAGCGATACAATTTGATAAACGATAACGAGCGCAGCAATTGCATTTCCTAGTTCAAACCAAGAACCTGTAACTGAGAAAAAACCAATCACAAACGCCAAGCGAATCAGTTCCAAAATCCAATTCCAGCGGTTTCTGTCCATTAAATCGGTAAAACAATAAATGGTGAAAAGGATGTAAAAACCATAAATGAAAACACCCGGTATTTTAATCGCTGCAATGGAAGAAAAAAGGTGGGAAATGAAAGCTAAAGTGACAAAAAGCTGAACAATACACCAAATAAATAGTGGTTTTGGAAGCTCTGTTTTGTATTTCTTGAAACTATAAACCTGATCTATTTTTTCAACTGGGTATTTTTCTTCAAATCCTTCTGGTCTCCAACCTGTTGGCATGAACCAAATACGTAATTTATCAACTAAACGTGGCGCTCGCCAAGCATCTTTGACTATCAGAAATAAATGCTGAAAATTGATAATGAAAGGATTCCAAGTTTTTGCTGGACGAGTGATTCCATAAACTGGTGGAACATCATCCAATTCTTCTTGAAAAGTTCCAAAAATCTTATCCCAAAAAATAAAAATTTGACCTAAGTTTTTATCCATGTATTCTTTGTTCATTGCATGGTGTACACGGTGATGTGAAGGCGTCACAATAATATACTCTAGAAAACCCAATTTACCTATGTGACGCGTATGGTACCAAAACTGTAAAAACAAATGCAAAGGCAAAACAATCGAAATGATCTCTACAGGAACCCCAACTAACGCAGCTGGAATCAACAGAAAATTAAACACTTTCAAAATCCCTGAAACAGGTTGACGCAAGGCACAAGCCAAATTAAATTCCTCGCTACTGTGGTGAACTACATGTTCGTTCCAAAAGAAATTAATTTTATGGTCAAAACGATGCGACCAATAACCGTAAAAATCAATTACCAAAAAAGCGATAGCATACAAAACTACTGTTTCTTTAATGTGAATAATGGCGATGTTTTCTACCAACCAAGCGTAACTAATGATATTTATAGTCAAGCCTAAAACATCTTTCACAACATTACTCATACCTGAACTCAAGCTAGAAATTGCATCGTCAAACGGCATGTAGTCACGTCCTTTCCAAACACCATAAAGCTTTTCAGCTAACACAAAAATCAAAAATGCAGGCATTGCAAACAAAAGGATTTTACCGTATTCTTCCATAGATTATTAGTTTCGTGAATGAACTTATAAATTTAACAAGTTCTTTGGTTTTTTGATTAAGTAAACACAAAAATTGAGGTATTTATTCGCTTAATCCTATTAATTTTATAAAACTATGACCACAACTTTATTACCATTTCAGAAGATTAGTACTTCCCTCCTATTCATGATTTTCACCTTGTCATTTTTTGCTCAAATAAGCGATACAGTGTTAATCAAAAATCATTTAGTGACTATCACAAAAACTTCGGAATTTAGAAACTATCAGAATATTGAACAACTAAATCGGGTTGCAAAATACATTCACACTGATTTTTCTAAATATGCGGACAAGGTTTCCTACCAAGAATTTGATGTCAATGGCGTGATTTATAAAAATGTAATCTGTTCATTTGGAACTGAAAATTCAGAACGTATTGTTGTGGGTGCACATTACGATGTTTGTGGGAATCAAGAAGGAGCAGATGATAATGCAAGTGGCGTTGTGGGCTTATTGGAATTAGCGCGACAACTGAAAGGTAAAAAATTAAACTATCGCATTGATTTAGTTGCTTACACCCTAGAAGAACCGCCATATTATCGCACTGAATTTATGGGAAGTTACATCCATGCAAAATCTCTAGTTGACGAA
>JBILQY010000436.1:0-2599 GCA_044372955.1 Crocinitomicaceae bacterium
CAACATTGCACGGTGTTTTAAATTCGTTGGTGCTTCCAATATTGCCTTCATCTCCTCCTTACTCAACACATTTGGTAATAATTTTTCTCTACGTGGGCGATGTACCAATTCAGGATTGAGCTTCATTCCCTTTCGAATAGAGAAACAGAGTTTTATGGCATTTACAATCTGATTTTGGAAACTAGAAGAAAGACCTTGACCCAAGATATATTCATTGTTAAAACGAATCAAATCTTCATTTTCAATTTCTTCAATCGGTTTAAAGTGGTAAAAGCGCAAAAAAGTTGATAAAGCTTCAGAGTAAGTTTTAATTTCCCTCCTTGTGGAGGTTCGTCGCGACAAATCAGGGAGATGACCAAATTTTCACAATAACACCCATAATTTTAGTCATCCCCCTTAGTCCCCCTTCAAAGGGGGAAACCTTAATCTCACTTCGAAATTTAATCATGTGAAAAGATTTAATTTTCTGTTTTCCAATAATTTATTCTGTTCACGAGATCTATTTCCTCCCTTGAGGGAGGCTAGGAGGGTGACCATTTACATTTTTTTTTGTTTCAAACTGCATTGTCAATACTTTTCATTTTCCAGAATAATTGGTCATTAAATGGATGCCAAACTTTTATTTGATTGGGATTTTCGGTTTTTTTGAGGTGTATTTTATCCATGATTTAAACTGTTTTTTCACTTTAATTTAGTGAAAAAGTTCATTTCAAACAAAGTAAAAAGGCAAATTTATCTTGTGTTACCCCAACAAAAATTGAGCATAGAAGCAATAAGAAACTTCAATTTTCAACAGTGAGCTGAAAGACAAATTTATTCATGTTCAAATCTCCCACGCCCCGACGAAAACGGAAAGCTTTTCTTAATGACATTAAGATTTTAGGATTTTAAGACATTAGGACTAAAAAGCTTTTGTTCCTTACAAGAAGCTCTTTTGTGGCTTTTTGTGGCGTTGTAGCTTCGCGAGAAAACTTGCAGATGGAAGGCGGAATAGGCGCTAAATAAAGCTTGATTTTTAATGATGAATGTTGAAATGAAAAAAGGATGATTAAAAAGCTAAAGTGAAACGTCCCACGTAAAACACTGAAAACGGTGAATTTTTAGATTTTTCGAAGAATATTTTAAGCAAGAGAGAATTGTTTTTCTGCGACTACTTATTATTCTGCGGGAGTAAAATAAATAGAATTAAACTTGAAATCGATTTTAAGTGTTTCTTAAAAAAGCCTCCATCTTGGTTATATTTGCACATGCAAACTAAGTTACTTCTCATAACGCCGCCATTTACACAGCTAAACACTCCTTATCCTGCAACCTCTTATTTAAAAGGCTTTTTGGAGGGACATAATGTCTCTGTTTCACATTGCGACTTAAGTATTGAGCTGTTTACTTCGGTGTTTACAAGTGATTTTTTGGTGCAGCTTTTTAAGGAGGCTAAATACGCTGGGAGTAATTTTTTTCCTGGGGTCAAGAAAATGAAGCAGTTATACATTGCTCGAGTTGACTTAGTGATTCAATTTTTACAAAAGCAGGATTTAGAAACGGCACTTATAATTTCAGAACCCGGTTTTTTACCCAATGGACACCGATTTGCAAAGGTGAATAAAGCGATTAAGTGGGCGGAAGGTGATGTTGGAATCATTGACAAAGCAAAACATTATGCGACGCTTTTTATTGAAGAAATTGGAGACTTTATTCAAGCCAATATTGATGAGTTTTTCGCTTTCACAAAGTATGCAGAACAAATCGCACGATCAGCCAGTAGTTTCAATCAAATAGATGAATTTTTACACTACGAACCGACGCTCATTGAAGAGGAAATGCTGCGGATTTTTGAAGAAAAAATTCTTTTGTATGAACCGAATTTAGTGGGGTTCACAATACCATTTCCTGGTAATTTGTTTGCTGCCTTGAGGTGTTCACAATTTATAAAAGATTTTTATCCAGGTATTTACATCGCTTTTGGTGGTGGCTATTGCAATACGGAATTGAGAAGTCTGGAAGACACGCGCATTTTTAATTACCTTGATTTTATTTCGTTAGATGACGGTGAAGGGCCGATTTTAAAAATGTTGCAATTGATTGAAGGAAAAATCAGTAGTAACGAACTTGAACGAACGTTTGTGTTGGAAAACAATCTAGTGGTTTACAAAAATCAAATTCCCAATAAAATTTTTCACCACGAAAATTTACCGGCGCCGAGCTATGTTGACTTACCTTTTGAAAAGTACGTTTCATTTTTAGATGTAGTGAACCCAATGCACCGCATGTGGACCGACAAAAGATGGAACAAGCTAACCGTTTCGCACGGGTGTTATTGGAAGCAATGCTCCTTTTGCGATGTAAGTCTTGACTACATTGGAAATTACCAAAATACCACTTCCGAAAAGTTGGTGGATAAAATTGAAAAAATAATAAAAGATACTGGATTAACAGGTTTTCATTTTGTGGACGAAGCGGCGCCTCCTAAAATGTTGCGGTCACTTTCTTTGGAACTGCTAAAACGCAACCTTTCCATCACATGGTGGACCAACATTCGATTTGAAAAAACGTTTACATCCGACTTGTGCGAACTCATGGCAAAAGCAGGCTGTGTAGCCGT
>JBILQY010000437.1:0-2590 GCA_044372955.1 Crocinitomicaceae bacterium
GGACTCCATTCGCGAAATCAACTTCGTGTTCACCTTTTAGTGAATGAATATTTTTGAGTTTAACTTTTAGTATTTTCATCGCTAACGTCTATTTAGAATCGTGTAATTGTTCCATAATTTCCTTGAAAGCATTTACTAAATCGCTGCGATTCGCTAAATTTTCTTCTAAGTCTAAACGCTTCTCAAACAATTGCTCCGGCTTGAAATCGGAAACATTTTCGCCTTTTCCTATAAATGAAGACGTTCCCATAATTTTGTTTACAAATTCCAATTTTCCCTTGACAATTTGCAAACCATTTTCCGCCTCACTAGTCAATAACTCGTCCAATTCACGAATCGTTTGAACGTTTTCATTTTCCTCTTTCACAATCACTTCAGCCAAATCCACCAACTGCGATTGATGTTGATACTTAGAAATTTGTTCCTTCACTTCAGTAAGTGTTCCTTCCAAGGTAATCAAACGTCTAAAACACGGAATATCAATACTTTCAAAGTTCAATTTCCCGTTTTGAATATCTAAAATTACGATTTGTTTTTGATCCAATTTTTCACTGAAACTCAAAGAAATCGGTGACCCTGAATAGCGAATATGCGGCATCCCCACCATTTGAGGTTTGTGGATATGTCCCAAAGCAACATAGTCTGGTAAATCTCCAAAAATCGCAGCTTCAATTCCAGCTTGATTTCCAATTTGGATTTCGCGTTCACTTTCAGAAGTTTGTGCACCTTGAGCAAATAGATGCGCCATTAACACAAAATTAAATCCTTGATGATTTTCTGAATAGTAATTATTTACAGTTTCAAAATACGCTTTCAAACCTTCTTTAATTTGCTCCATTTTATCATCGTAACTTTCACCTGGCGCTGATTTACGGATGTCTTTATCTCTCAAAAACGGAACAGCGGCAACTACTACTTTTTCGCCATTCAACTCAATTGGAATGAATAATTCAGCAAGATTTTCAGGTGCGCCTCCGACAACTTCAATATCCAAGAAATGCAACAACTCTTTGGGTGCATTCAACACATGTGGCGAGTCGTGATTTCCACCAGTAATAATGATTTTACACTTCAAAGGAATCATTCTTTTGAGGAATTGATAGTACTGCGTCATAGCTGTCTGCGAAGGGTTCGCTTGATCAAACAAATCTCCCGACATCAACAAGACATTTATCTCTTCACTTTTAATCGTTTCAATTAACCAATTGAAAAACAATTCCATATCTAGATTAAAATCAACTTTCAATAATTGTTTTCCAATGTGCCAATCGGAAGTGTGTAAGATTTTTAAGGGCATTTTAAAGATTTAAAAACAAAAGTAAATATTCATCCTTCAAAAAAATCAATAAACTGGAATAGTTGAAAAAATAGATTGCTGAATAATTTGTTTTGGCGATAACATTTCTGAATGCAATAAATTTTTGATAAGGTTGACAAAGAATGCATAATTGATATTTGGTTTATCTGAAGCTAAAGGAATAATTCTTTGTGATTTAGATATAAACTTGTTTATTAAAACTATTTAGACTTAATTTTTAGGGTATTGTTTAAATTGATATTCGATAATCTTGAAATCAGACAATTAAGTTTTCAAAATAAATGAAAGACTTCGAATTCTTTAAGACTATAATTTTGTTTCAAGGATTTAGCTAAAGTTGTATGTTTTTAAATTATTTTTTTAACTTTAGATCAATCTATTAGTAGGTAAGAACTTTTAATATCTATGATTTGATAATTAATCAAAATAATAATATAGAGGTTGTTTTAAATATTCAAACCAAAACCAACAAAATGACTAAGTATTTTAATCTGATTTGTTTAATTCTTTTGTCCTTAAAATCATTTTCCCAATTAGGATTTAACAATTCTTCTGTGTCTTTGTCAATCGGAAATCATTTTGGGGTTGAAAATCAAGGAAGCAAAGTAAGGACATTAGTACCAAGCCATATTAATTTTAACTATCGATATATGTTTAACAATAAGTTTGGTGTAATGACCACCTTAGGTTATGATCGATTTAGCTTTAAAAATGAAGAAAACCCTTCACATCTTTATAAATTATCAGTAGGAACCTCCTTTAACTTAAGAGAAGTGCTTGGATATAGCGAGTTTGTTGAAAATTTTGGAACATTAGCACATGCAAGTTTTGGGTTAGGTGGTTTATGGTCGAAAAACATTGCGACTGAACAGATATTTAAAGTCGGAAACTTTGACCGTGTATTATTCTTCGCTTTTGGGTTGTCTCCTAAATATAGGATTAACAATAAGTACAGTTTATATGCTGACATATCTTATTCAACAAATCTCACACAAGATTTTCAATATGATGCCCAAGAAGGAATAAAACCAAAGGAAGGTTTTAATGGTAGTTTTTTAAATGCCTCAGTTGGAGTTACAATGAGCATTGGACCTCGCAAACACCACGCTGATTGGTATACGTTCCCAACTTTAATTGATAAAGATTTGGAAAAAATTAATCTCCTTGAAATTCAATTGGAACAATTGGAAATGAAATTAGAGGATTTTGACGGAGATGGTATCAGTAATTATCAAGACGATGAGCCAAATACTCCTAAAGGAAATCAAGTTG
>JBILQY010000438.1:0-2583 GCA_044372955.1 Crocinitomicaceae bacterium
AACACATCAATTTCAGAGAAACCCACCAGCAAAACAAACGAAAATTGTTAATAACATCTGATTTTCGGTAATAAGACTAATTTGTGGATTAATCTTGGTACTGATTAGTTACGAAAGATTTAATGCATTCAACTTTTCATTTTCACTAAATTCATTTTTTAGATCGTTCTTACTCAAATAAATATCTTTGCCTAAGCTCAATGATTTTTGAACACGTAAAAGTGCATCCGGAGAACAAATTTTAGTATTGATCACACTTTGGAGCTCTTCTTTTAAATTTATTTGATTGTCCTCTGCGCAGTCGCCTCCTACAAAAAGAATCATCCATAAGTTTTTTATAACGTCGGATTATTGATAAGTGGCTAAATATGTGTGACTTACTAAATGATTATTGATGATTTTTGGTTTTTTTCTAGTATCTTTTCTACATCATCTATTAAAAAGAAATAACATTTGGTATTTGAGTTCTCATCATTATATAACAAAATGAATTCATCTTTTTCATCATCATGACTTAAGACAAAATATCCTGTATTCTCATAAATATCAAATATAACATCACCATAATTTTGACCGATAAAATTCATCGCGACTTCAGTAGAAATTATATGTTCAAAACATTCTTTTTTTGTAAAATAACAGTAGTAAAAAGAAATTATGTTGAGAAGCCAAGGGTCAGATTTGGCAGAACAATATGATGGTGCATTTTCAAGAATTTCTATTAATTTAAGACCACTATAATCCATGTAGGGGATTTTAGAACATCTGAAATCTTTATCTTGAAAGATAGTCAAGTAACTTTTGACAAAAGAATCGTCATAATCCCCATTTTCATCAAGCAAAAAATCTGGGGCATACAATTTTTCAATGCTTGGTATTCCTTCAATTAAAATTACAATCTCCTGCATATAGCGTATTGGATCAAAATTGATATTAATATCTTGAAACATCGTTTCCAAAGATTTAATTTTTAAATCAATATCTTTAATTAAATAGGGTAAATGTATTGGTAGATGAATCAATACTTCCCCGTAGCAGAGATCATCTTCTATAATATAATGTACAGCCTCAATCAAAAAAAGCGTTCTACCCTCATGATTTTTATGTTCGTATTTGAAATTCATTTTTCTGTTTATCAGTTTACGACTCTTAAATACACAACTAACATTTTTTTAAAAATTTCAATACTAAAGCGCTGTCTTAAATTCAAATAGTATTCATTATTACTTTTGACTAAAGCTTTCCATTCGAGAAGTGGTTTAGATACTTGAATTAAAAATATAATTTGAATGAATACTATACTACATAATATAAATTTAAATACCAATTATCTTATCAGATTTGGAGACCTAAAAAAAGTATTTATTTCACCTAACTACATGACAAAAATTTGAAAACATCAATGTTTGACTTTTTTTGAGGGTTAAGTAATATGTTTGAAATGTAATCTAATCCATGTTTGAATAGGCTTTTAGCCCTATATCCATGTTTTTTAATCTTGACTTTAACTTCGTTTTGGTCTATGTAAATTCCTACTTTATAGCACCATACAAAAGCAATAAATACAAGAGCTACTAATTTTTCAATTCTCTCAATTTGTTGTAAATGAGTTTTTTCGATATTGAAACCACTTGATTTTAGAGCTTTAAACATTGTCTCAATCTGCCAACGCTTTTTGTAACACTCTTTAGATTTTGAAGGGTTATTGAATGAAATCAAGAACTGAAATTCTGGTTTTCCAGTTTTAGATTTGATCACACTTGCTGAAATGTAACAGGCTACATTGTTGATATATACAATTTTAGGGTAATGTTTAAACTCTCCCATTTTAAGTCCAGCGAAAAGCCAAGTTGCTTTTGTTGATTCACTATCTTTTGTTTTGTATATCTTAAAATTATCTCTTATTCGGATGTGATATTGAACTTTATTTCGATTGAGATATTCAAGCCAAATTTCTCCAATAAATTCTCTATCAGCCACTAAATAATCAACAGATTCAAAGCCAAAAAGAGACCTATATTTTTCCATAATTTCGATTCTTTCTGCACAATTTGAATTACCAAACTTATTCATCATTTTAAAAAGAACAGGAAATGCAACACCTTCATATACAATACCAATTACTAGAATATTAATGTTTGAATCTCCAATTTTCCAATTAGTTCTATCCATAGTAAGACCGTATTTTGCTTCCTTTGGAATCAATGCAAATAGAATTTTAGAAATCAAATCGATATCAACAAAAAACGATGCAAAGAATCGCTGTATTCGTCTGTGTGAAGAATCACTTTTTGAACTTGTATCAAACGAATTTGCAAGACGGTTAAAATTGACTGTTTGAACTTTAACTAAGGACAAAATAAACATTGAAATCAATTTTATTCGAGCTAAATTGAAGTGCCCATTAAAATGTTCTTTCAAAACTAAAAATAAGCTAGTATCTTCGTGACTAACCTTGGAAATCGGGCTTAAATGATTGTGTGATAACATCATCTAAGATACTGATTTTCAAGGTTTTAAACAAGTAGTTTGAAGGATAATTTACTGATAATCAATTGTTTATAATTTTTGTCATGTAGTTAG
>JBILQY010000064.1:0-10043 GCA_044372955.1 Crocinitomicaceae bacterium
TAATCAGTCAGAAAAAGCGATTAAGCAATGGGATAAGGTGACACGTGTGGAAGATAGTTTGGGTCAAATTGCGATGTATCAAATTGGTGAAGCTTATTTAGCAATCGATAAATTATTGCCTGCAAGAAGTGCCTTTGAACGTGCTTCAGAGATGAAAACGATTCCAGCTATTCAAGAAGATGCCTTGTATAATTTCGCTGTTATTTCGTTCAAAGTGGACATCAATCCCTACGACGAATCGGTTAGAGCTTTTGAAAATTACTTGAATCGCTACCCGAATTCTTCTCGTAAAAAAGACGTTTATCAGTATTTGGTGAACGTTTACACCAACACCAGCAACTTCGCAAAAGCTTTGGAATCATTGGATAATCTTCCTGTGAAAGATGCACAAATGAAAAAAGTGTATCAAAGTGTTGCTTTCAATTATGGAGTAGAAATGTTCCAAAAGAATAATTTACCAGGCGCTTTGGACGCTTTTAAATTGGTTGAAAGATACCCAATCGACCCACAAATGGTTGCTCTTTCAAGATATTGGACAGCTGATATTCACTTTAGAAATAATGAAGTAGAGAAATCACTTTCTATTTACCGTGAATTTTTAGGTTCGCCTGCTTCTAATTCTTTGAAAGAAAAAGTAGATGCTTACTACAATATGGGTTATGCTTATTTCCAATTGGGAGATATCGAAGAAGGAGTGAAAAGTTTCAGAATTTATCTGCAATCTTCGCCAACGAATCAAGCTAAAATCGCCGATGCAACTTTCCGCGTAGCAGATGGCTATTATTCAACGAAACAAAATTTATTGGCAATAGAGTTCTACAAAGAAGCATTGAAATTAAATACACCTTTAAACGATAAAGCGCTTTTTTACTTAGCAAAATCGTATGGTTATGACCGTCAATCAGATGAAAAAATCAAAACGTTAAAAGAACTAATCAGTAAGTACAAAAATTCTAAATATGTGATGAACAGTACGTACGATTTAGCGCGTTCTTATGTTGAAAAAGCGATGTACGACGAGGCTTTGAGTTTGTATAAATCATTTGTGTTAGATTTTCCAAAAGCACCTTACTTGTTAGATGTTAAATTGAGTATCGCCGATTTGTATTATAAGAAATGGGATTACACAAAAGCAGAATTGGAGTACACAAAAATCTTAGCTGAAAATGAAAAAGTAAGAGAAGTGTGTGAGAAAGCCGTGAAAGGTTTATTTGATGTTTACACCACCCAAAAATTACCTGAAAAAGCTGCTGATTTAGCTGATCGTTACGAATGTGCGAATATCTCGAAAGATGAAAAGGAGAATATTTTCTTTAACCCAGCTTGGTCGGCTTATCAAGACAGTAATTACGTAGAAGCTGCACCAAAATTTGAATTGTATTTAAGCAAATTCCCTGAAGGAAGGTTCGTGAATGAAATTTATTATTACTTGGGTCACAGTTACTTCCGATTAAAAGACACCGCAAAAGCAGTAACCAATTTTGAGAAATTCTTAGAAACACCAGTCAATGCTTTTTCTGAATTCGCTGCTTCGAGAACTGCTGCTTACCACTATCTTAAAAAAGATTATGTGAAAGCCTATAAATACTACGAAAAGTATGAACAACTTGGTTCTAAACCGGCATTTGTTTTCACTGCTCGCTTGGGCTTGATGCGTTGTGCATTCTTAACAGAAGACTTCACAAAGGCAGCGATTTATGCTAAGTTTATTATTGAAACGCCTTCAATTACCAATCAACAACGTATTGAAGCAGAATATGCCAAAGGAATATCAAATTATAAATTAGCGAACTACACAGAAGCAAAAACGTCCCTTGAATGGTTGGTGAAAAATACGACCACTGCGATGGGTGCTGAAGCGAAATACACACTTGCTTCCATCAATTTCAAACAAGCGGAATATGGCAAGGCAGATTCTGAGATTAAAGCATTGGTTAAAATGAAACCAAGTTATAATTTCTGGGTTGCAAAAGGATTGATTTTACAAACTCGCATTCACATCATAAACGACGATTTATTCCAAGCGGAATCGACTTTAAAATCGGTTATCAGCTTTTATCCAGACCAAAACGACGGTGTGTTGACAGAAGCAAACGACTTATGGGATGAATTGATGCAATTGAAAAATCCTCCAGCAATTGAAGGACCGAAAGAAGAAAAGAAAATCGAAATTAATGGCGAATAGAATGAAAAAGTTTGTAACTATTTTTACCTTTATTTTAGTCGCACTGCAAGTTTTCGCGCAGCCAGCCGACATTATAGTTGATGGTACTGGAAATCGTCAAATCGAGCCCGCATTCCGTCTTACGGAAACTCCAAAAATTATTGATACTGTAAAAGCGGCACCTGTTGCCTCTTACCCTATGCTTGTTTACCAAGGAACAACAAAAATCTCTTTAGATACGATTGAAGCTGCAACGGTTGAAACAACGGAGAAATTGAAACAGTTGTATCCGTTTTATGCAAAAATCGGTATTGGATCAGTAATTATGCCACTTGGAGAATTGTATTTTAATTCAACTCGCTCAAGAAGTAATACTTACGGAGCGCACATTAAGCATTTAAGTTCTTTTGGTGATGTGAAAGACCGTAACAAAGTAACGTATGCACCTGCAAGTTTTGACCGAACTGACGTTAAGCTTTTCGGGAAAATCAATGAGAGCAACTACAATTTATTGGGAAGTTTACACTACAAAAACGATGGTTTCAATTACTATGGAATTCCAATTGATTCGATTGCCAAAGATTCTATTTCGCAACGTTTCCAACAAGTAGGTGGCGATTTTGAATTCATCGGAAATCGTGGCGACACTTCTATTTTGAATTATAAAATCAGCACGGGCTATAGTTATTTGACAACTAAAAAACCAATTATTGATTCTTTAGCAGATTGGAAAACACAAGACCACGATTTTTACTTCAAAACTAAACTTTGGTACAATTACAAAACGGAAAAATTCTATGGAAACTTAGGGGTTCGCTACAACGGTTACCGTTACGGAATTCAAGATTCAGTTATTTCTCCAATTGATTCAGGTTTAGTACGAAACAACACTATTATTGATTTTCACCCAGGCGTTTTGACAATGAAAGCAGGCAATCGTTTGAAAGTAAATTTAGGAGTTTTGTTAAGCATTGATATTCAAGAAAAAGCTAAAGCATACATCTATCCGATGGCTGAGGTTAAATACTCATTTGTGAATGATATGTTTATTCCTTTTATTGGTGTTAGAGGAGGATTGAAACAAACAAGCTTCCGATCTTTAGCTGCTGAAAATCAGTTTATTTTGACGAACGTTCAGTTACAAAACGAGCACAATCCGTTCGATATTTACGCAGGATTTAAAGGAAATTTAAGCAAGCGAATGACTTTCAATGTCAATTTAAGTTATGCTAAAATTATGAACAAAGCACTTTTCGTTAATGACACGCTTTATTCGCTAGGAAATAAGTTCAATGTGATTTACGATACTTTGAATCAAATGAAAGTGGAGGCATCTTTGACTTATCAGTTAAATGAAAAATTGAAAATAGACGGAATTGGACGTTTTTATTCGTATGAAACAAAAAACCAAGCTTTTGCGTGGAATTTACCACAATTGCAATTTATGGTTCGAGGAGCTTATAACCTTTACGATAAATTCTTAGTGAACTTAGAAGGAAATTTAGAAACAGGAAGACAAGCATTGGTTTACGGTCCAGGTGAAGATATTAAACAAGAAAATGGACAATATTACAAAGCTTTGGGAACTATTGTAGATTTGAATTTAGGTTTTGAATACCGTTATAACACACGTGTTTCTGCTTTCTTACAATTCAATAATTTAGCTGCACAACGCTACAATCGTTGGTTAAGTTACCCTGTCCAAGGTTTCCAAGTGATGGGTGGAATTACGGCGAGGTTTTAGATAATTGCGGATTAGTTAATTGCAAATTACTAATTGCGAATTGCGAATTGAGTTTCAAAAGCGCACTGGTAATCCGTTCGCAATTTTTTCATTCGCAATTCATAAGTATTCTGGTAATCCGTTCGCAATTAGCAATTCTATCGTTCGCAATTCCTAAGCAATCTGGCAATCCGTTCGCAATTAGCAATTCTTTCGTTCGCAATTCCTAAGCAGTATATACATCCGTTCGCAATTCCTAAGCACTCTGGTAATCCGTTCGCAATTCGCAATTTTATCGTTCGCAATTCCTAAGCAATCTGGTAATCCGTTCGCAATTCGCAATTTTATCGTTCGCAATTCCTAAGCAATCTGGTAATCCGTTCGCAATTAGCAATTCTTTCGTTCGCAATTCCTAAGCAGTATGTACATCCGTTCGCAATTATAATGTTCGCAATTTTTTTATAAAGAGAGTCCATTCTAATTACCTAAATTTGTAGGCTACTCAAAATTGAATTATGGAGGAATTATCAATTAAACAAGCACAAGAAACGGTTGACAATTGGATTAAAACGGTTGGCGTTCGTTATTTTGACGAAATGACCAACATGGCTATTTTAATGGAGGAGGTAGGTGAAGTTGCTCGTATAATGGCACGTAGATACGGTGAACAAAGCGAAAAAGAAAGTGATAAAAACAAAGACTTGGGGGATGAAATGGCAGATGTTTTATTCGTTTTGATTTGTCTTGCTAATCAAACAGGCATTGATTTAGAGCAGGCTTTAAAGAAGAATTTAGATAAAAAAACGGAGCGTGACACAGAACGTCATGCGAATAACCCAAAATTGAAATAATGGCAACATTAAATTACAGTGAACGATTGATCAAAACCTTAAAGGCAGGGCACAATGTTTTATCCGTTGCTGGTCCTGAGAATTATGGAGAATTGTTACCAGAAATCGTAAAATTATTTGTTCCAGAAGCAGCCGAAGGGTCTCCCCGCGCAGTAATTTTAGTTGCAAACGATGACGATGCCAAAGCATACCACGAAGTAATGGTGAAAGCAGTTAAAGAACTTGACCTTACGGTAGATTTAGTCTTTGAAAAAGGAAGTAAATTAAAGCAACGCAATGATTTATTTGACGGAACAGAAATAATCATTGGCACTACACGTCGCGTTTGTGAATTGTATTTTCAAAATGGCTTCAATATTGGAAAACTAAAATTGTTTATGATTCTTCAAATTGATGAACAAATTCGTTCTGGTAACAAGGGGTTTATTTCTCGATTAGCGGAAAGTTTACCTAAATGTCGTCAGATTATTTTTACACGTGTTGAAGACGAAGAAAGATTGAATGATTACATGGAAACATTCGTGGGAAATTATCAGGTAGTTGAAGCTGACTAATTCTTCCAAGAAGGTGATTGATAAATGAAAGTTTGACGTGGAAATCGAGATAGAAGATTTGATGGAAATTTTGTGAATTTCATACTGACATTGCAGCATATAGTGCGAAATACTCAATAAATACAGAACTTATTGATTTTTAAATTCAGGTTTGTGTCCTACAGTTTTTCGTTTTGTAAATTGAAAATCTAAATCATTTTGGTAGAAAATTTGGAACTAAACAATCACAAGAAAACTATAAGCTCACTCCAAAAGATTAATCACCCCTCTTAATCTCTCCTTCATCTGAGAAAGAAATTCAAATCTCACGCTGCAATAAAAAACAACTATTTTCTCTAATCTCTTCACTTTTATCTTTTCTCTCTTAATTCTTAACTTTTTAATTTTCCATTCTCAATTTTCCATTCTTTTTTTCCCTTTTTCCAACTAAAAAAAATCCTACATTTGTAATCATAAAAAATTTCTATGTTAAAAATAAAAGTTGCAAACCCTGTAGTAGAATTAGATGGCGATGAAATGACGCGCATCATTTGGAAATTCATCAAAGACAAATTGATTTTACCATACCTTGATTTGGATATCAAATACTACGATTTAGGTATCGAAAAACGTGATGAAACAAGCGACCAGATTACGGTTGACGCTGCAGAAGCAATCAAACAATACAAAGTAGGAATCAAGTGCGCAACAATTACTCCTGATGAGCAACGCGTACAAGAGTTCAATTTAAAATCAATGTGGAAATCTCCAAATGGAACGATTCGTAACATTTTGGATGGAACGGTTTTCCGTGAGCCAATCGTTATGCAAAACGTACCGCGTTTGGTAACAAACTGGACAGCACCAATCATCGTTGGACGTCACGCTTTCGGTGATCAATACCGCGCTACGGATGCAGTTTTCAAAGGAAAAGGTAAATTAACAATGACGTTTACTCCTGAAGATGGTGGCGAAACTCAAACATTTGATGTTTACAATTTCAAAGGTGACGGAGTAGGAATGGCAATGTACAATACTGACGAATCGATTCGTGGTTTTGCTCACAGCTGTTTCAATATGGCACTGTCTAAAAAATGGCCTTTGTATTTATCTACAAAAAACACCATTTTGAAAAAGTACGACGGTCGTTTCAAAGATATTTTCGAAGAAATTTTCCAAGCAGATTATAAAGCAAAATTTGATGAAGCAGGTATCGTTTACGAGCACCGTTTGATTGATGATATGGTTGCATCTGCATTGAAATGGCACGGAAACTTTGTTTGGGCTTGTAAAAACTACGACGGTGACGTTCAATCAGATACAGTAGCACAAGGTTTTGGTTCTTTAGGATTGATGACTTCTGTTTTGATCACTCCTGATGGACAAATCATGGAATCTGAAGCTGCTCACGGAACAGTTACACGTCACTACAGAGATCACCAAGCAGGAAAGAAAACTTCTACTAACCCAATTGCTTCTATTTTCGCTTGGACAAGAGGTTTAGCTTTCAGAGGGAAATTAGATAACAACCAAGAATTGATCGATTTCTGTAATACATTAGAGAAAGTTTGTATCGAAGTTGTTGAATCTGGCGTTATGACAAAAGACTTAGCGGTTTGTATTCACGGTAATAAAGTGAACCACGGCGAACATTATGTTTACACCGAAGAATTTTTAGATGCACTCGACAATGGTTTGAAAGCAAAAATGAAATAAAAATCAAGAAATAGAACAGAACGAAGTACAAATGTTAGCGAACATTTTTGGCCTTGAATTTCTAGGTTTTAGCTACTGAACTGAAACTGTTAATTTTTAAAATTTCTGAAAGAACATTTTTAAAAAATTTCAGTTTTAGAAAGGAGTTAAAATTGTTCGCAACGAGTTACAATTATTTATAAAACAATGATTTGCGAACAAATAGAAATTCAGAGCCTTGATTTTTTGTTTCTTTTTCATCAAGGAAAAAGAAAAGCAAAATAAAAAAAGCTCACACAATTACTTTTAGCTTTGTTTGGGATTGCGAAAAATTAGATTTTATCTAAAATTTAGTGTACTAACTTTACTAAACTGATTTATTATTAGATTTCATATAACTTTAAGGGCTCAATTAGAGCCCTTTTTTATGCGACTAACTTTTTTATTTATTCTTCTTTCTATTTCCTCTTTATTTTCTCAAGCATTCCCAGAAGGTTGGATGGGAAAATACGCTGGTACAATGGAAATCATCAATGGCGAAAGCAAGCAAGAAGTTGCTGTTGAATTTGAAATGAAAGAACTTCAAAAAGATAGTGCTTGGTCTTATGTTATGACTTATAAACCCAGTGGTAAAGAAGCAATGGTAAAAGATTATGTCATCAAGCGAACGGGAGCTTCTTGGACTTTTTTACTGGATGAAAAAGATGGTATTTTAATAGATATGCGCTTGATGGGAAATATTCTTTACGATTTTTATGAAGTCAACGGAATGTTTTTTACATCGCGACTTTCAAAAGAAAAGAAAGGTTTATACTTTGAACTAATGGGCGGTATGAAAAGTGATTTCAGAAAATCGTCAACTGGTGTTAGTGAAATAACCGAAGTTTACGCCTACCCTCCTGCTTTCGTTCAACGTGTTCAACTCAAAAAAATCAACTAATATGCGCTTACTTTTTTCCGTTTTCGTTCTTTTTCTATTAGCAGCTTGCAAACCCATCGAACCGCTTGCGCCCAATCAACGCGTTTTAGAAAAACCGATTGAAAACCCAATTACCTCCAGCGTAGCAATTCCGATTGAAATTGATTTAAAAAAACAATTAAAACAAGTTGAAACTTCGCTTCCAAAAACATTTGACGGAAAAGAAGAACAATGTGAAGGAATCAGCTTTGCTTATAAATTCGTTCGTGAACCAATTGATTTTACATTTAAACCAAGCGAATTATACTACGAGGTGGATGGAAAATTTGAACTGAAGTTAAACTACTGTCCAAAATGTCACGAACTATGGGATGGTGGTTCTTGTACCATTCCTCGTGTATATGCAAGTTGTGGCGTTGGAGAACCCATGCGTCGTGTAAAAGTTGGTTACGGAACAAGCATTGATATTTCAAGTAATTACAAATTCAAATCGAAAACAGAATTGAAAAAGTTTGAGATTTTAGACCCTTGTAAAATCACAGTTTTTAGTTACGATGCAACATCAGAAGTGAAAAAACAAGTAAAAAGTCAATTAGTTAAATTGGAAGATGAAATCGATAAACAGATTCAATCCATCGACCTGAAATCAATGTTATCTGACGTTTGGAAGGAATTACAACAACCGATTGCTTTGGATACTTACGGATTTATGTACTTGTTTCCAAAATCAATGGCTTTTAGTGAACCGCGTTTTAGTAAAGACAAAGTAAGCATCGATTTAAACTTGGGTGTTGCACCAATTGTGAGTACAAACAAACAAGAGGTTAAAGAAACGTCGCTGCCAAAATTGGAGGAATACAAAAAGAAAAAAGGCTTCGATTTATCCATTGATATTAAAGCGTCTTATGATTCTCTTTCTTCAATTTTAAATAAGCAGATGAAAGGAAAGGTCTTGGATTTGAAGGGAAAAAAAATCATTGTGACCCAACTTGGAATTGATGGCACACAAGACAATAAAATGCTGTTTAAAATGTCTTTTGAAGGCTCGAAAAAGGGAACTTTATATTTAACTGGTGTTCCACAAATCGACACTGTCAAACAAGTGCTTTATATGGATCAATTGGATTTTGACCTCGAAACAAAAAGCGTTTTGCTGAAGTCTGCGAAATGGTTGTTCAGTGATCGAATTTTATCGGAAATCAAGAAAAATGCTGTGTTTGAAATGACGCCAATGTTGGAAGATAGTCGCAAAATGATTTCTGAACAATTGAGTACAAACCTCAACGAAGACATTTCAATGAAAGGTACTATTGATGTTGTTAAAATTAAAACGGTTTATTTAAGTGAACGTTCGATTGTTGTGCGGACACAATTAAGCGGTGATTTGAAACTAAAAATGAAATAGTCCGTTAAAACGCTTGTGAGAAACTTCATTTTTACCGTTTTAGTACTTTCGAGCTGCTTTTTTTCGTTCACGCAAAAGAACGATATCAGTATCTGTCGTGGAAGTGTGCAACTGGATGCAGGAACTCCCTATAGCTTAAGTTTTACAGGTAAAAAAGGAATTGATAAATCCAATGTTTACGGGTATATCAAAAATATGAGTGTTTCCAAAAACGCCATCTGGTCGAAATTTGAGCCCGGAAAACGAGGTAAACTTCAAATCAAATGCAAGTCTCAAATTGATAGTTTTCACATCGTTGTTTTCAAAACAAATGTTGGTTCAAGTTGCATTGATTTAGCAACAAAAAAAGCAGAACCTGTTTTTATGAAAATGAAATCGAGTTGCTTAGAATTAGAAAACGTTACGGTCGATTTATTGGATGGTTTTGAATATGTCGTTCTTTTCATTGCACAAGAAAAAAGCAAAGCTAAAATTGATTTTGAATTGAAATTTACGCCAACCGATGAAAAAGGAAAAGAATTTGTGGACACGCTTACAATGAATTTGGTGTACAATAAATCAAAACCAATTTACTCCATTCACGTTATCAACGAAATCACAAAAAAACCCGTTACAGCGCGTATTTCGATTTCTAGTCAATCAGAGATAGATGGAACTTATTTTGCGAGCGATTTATTCTTAAACCTCAGCAAAACGTTAAAAAACTGCACGGTTAAAATAGATGCAGAAGGATACAATTCGAAAGATTTAACA
>JBILQY010000422.1:0-2728 GCA_044372955.1 Crocinitomicaceae bacterium
ATTAAAGCAAATGTAAGAAAAAATTAGAATTAGATTATTTTTGACGGAACATTTAGGATTTCAAGTAATTTAATCTAAGTCTTTACGTGCAGTATATTCCTTTAAATCAACTTATCACAGCTTTTGGAGTACATCCTTTTGATGAGAAAGCGTTGTTTATAGATCGACTTAAAAACTCCAATCAATTAGACTGGGAAATTCAACAAGTCATTGATTTTGTGGAGATTCAAAACCAACAAACGCTCGTTTTTAATGCTTGGATTGAACAGCACGAAGACTTAAAATTATTACTGCTTTCAGGCAAAGCCACTAATTCCTTCAACGACAAATTTAAATGGAAACAACATCAATTTTTTAATGCTTTTAAAGTCTATGTTTCTTCTTTTTTTGATATTCTTTTACTTAACAATAACGCATCAAATTCACTAGAAGATTGGGCAAAAATTTTCTCTTATTTTGAGCTGATTGAAAAAGAACAGCGCTTTTTCTTAGAGCAAAAATGTTATGCAATAGTAAAAGTGGAATTGGATAAATCTTTCCAATCGATAGAGAATCAATTGGAACGCAAATTATTTGAGTCTAATTTTAGTTTTTTGGTTTCAACACCTGTTTTAACTCTTCATTCTTTTTTATCAACTGCTTCAAATCACTTAAAAATTGATTTTGTAGAACGCGTTTTAAAACTCTTTAAGCATCCTTTTTGCACAGCTAAATTAGCGAATTGGGTGTTGTTGCAGTTACAAAAGATGAAATTGAATGAACAACAAATCATTAGTTTAAACGGTATTAAAGCAGCAATCATTTCAGGAGAATATACATTTAGTGAACCTGAAGAAGTAATCAGCAACAAAAGAGTTTATAAAAAGCCGTACCGTTTCGTTTTGCTGTTTGGAGCAATCCTAGCGTTTCTTGTATTTATATATAAGTACGATTTCTCTATGAAACCAGAATTAATTCACGAAGGTTCAGCTCTTAAATATTTTTCTGTAAAAGAACGTAAAGAAATAGATTCAATAATTCGTTCAATGGATTCCATTCCAAAGATGCAAACAGACCCAAGCTATTACAGCACAGGCTTAACTGTTTTGATTCGTCAGGCTTTTGAAAATAAAACAGCTGAAAAATTATACCTCGATTTTGAAAAAGACAGGGATTTGCATTATGCAGCTTCTTATGACACTTCATTAAAACTAAACACGAACGAATACAAAGGTCTTAGTCTAAAAAACACAAAAGTTTTAGCGGAACGAAAAGCAGCATATTCATTTGAATTGAAAAATGAGTCAGATTATGGGTTGCTTATTTTATGTTGGGAAAATCGCGTTGGAGGAAATTGTTTTTCTCACATTCAAGCGCCAAAATCAACTTTTAATTTTCAAGCCTCTAAAAATGATTACTTTTTGATTTTACCTGGTTTTGACTTTGGGGAAATTCCTTCAAAACAGCAAGCTAACTTCGATTTACTGAATTATCATTTTGGTAGTATCGATTTTAATTTTGAATCAGCACTGCAACAATACCTTGTTTTAAAATCACCGCAATCAACAAAAAATAAAATCTTAATGACTGGTAAAAAGGGAGATGTATTAGACATAATGGACTCAAATGGAGCTTTTGAAAGAAACTAGTATTAAGTTTTCAAAAACTAACAAACGAAAAACGTGTAACTTTGCAATATGATTTTATACAGTGTAACCGTAAGTATTGATCCAACCGTTGCAGAAGATTGGCTAGATTGGATGCGAAAAGTGCATATTCCCGATGTGATGGCAACGCAGTGTTTTACCGAAAGCCGAATTTCAAAAATTTTGGTAGAAGACGAAAATGGTATTTCCTACTCAGTTATGTATGTTTGCCCTTCCCAAGAATTAATGGATGAATACAATAGTAAACACGCTCCTCGCTTACAAAAAGATCATTCACAGCGTTACGATGGTCGTTTCGCAGCTTTCAGAACCTTATTGAACGTCATTGAAGAATTCAAATAAAACGAATAACACTAAAAGCGATTTTGTTCGTCCCAAAAAACATTTAGGTCAACATTTCTTAAAAGATAAACCTACTTGCCAGAAAATTGCAAATCAATTAACAAATCATCGTGGTTGTATGAATGTATTGGAAATTGGTCCAGGAATGGGAGCTCTTTCTGATTTTTTAATTGCCAAAGAAGGTTTGAATTTAAAATTTTTGGATGTCGATCAAGAATCCATTGATTTTCTGAAAGTGAAATACCCTGAACAAGCTGATAATATTCTTTACGGGGATTTTTTAAGAATCAAAATGGAACCAATTATGGGAACAGAACCATTTTGTGTAGTTGGAAATTTTCCTTACAACATTTCTTCTCAGATTCTTTTCAAATGCTTGGAATACCGCAACCAAATCCCAGAAATTATGGGAATGTTCCAAAAAGAAGTAGCAGTGCGTTTGGCTGAAAAACCGGGTTCAAAAGAATACGGAATTTTAAGTGTTTTTCTTCAAGCTTATTACGATATTCATTATTGCTTCACAGTAGATGAGCACGTTTTCATTCCACCACCAAAAGTGAAATCTGGTGTGATTCGTTGCACAAGAAACGATCGAGAAAAATTAGATTGTGACGAAAAGTTATTTTTCCAAGTTGTAAAAATGGCCTTCAATCAACGTCGTAAAACATTGACGAATTCCATCAAGCAATTATTGCATTCGAACAAACTTCCTGAAAAATTCATGACCGAACGCCCTGAGC
>JBILQY010000001.1:0-32172 GCA_044372955.1 Crocinitomicaceae bacterium
TTCAATTGACTAATTAAAAAATTAGCACATTAGATAATTAGCACATTTAACCATTAGCACATTATCCCTAACTTTACACAAAATCATTCAACATGTCACAAATAACCGACTTTTCGCAATTGGACTTAAAGAAGCAGTATACTTACGCCGATTATTTAACGTGGACTTTCGACGATCGTATTGAACTAATTAAAGGATGGATTTACAAAATGAGTCCTGCTCCAAAAAGAAAACATCAAGAGGTATCGTTGAATATGACTTTATTATTAGCAACATATTTCAAAAAATGTGGCTGTAAAATTTATGAAGCGCCCTTCGATGTGCGACTTAAGAAAAATAAAGGAAGTGATAGCGAAGTAAACACAGTGGTACAACCCGACATTTCTGTTTTTTGTGACTTAAGCAAATTGGATGATCGCGGGGCAATTGATGCACCAGATTTAGTGGTTGAAATAACTTCTGACAGCACAATGAAAAAGGATTACAACGAAAAGTTTAATCTGTACGAAGAAAACGGTGTGCAAGAATATTGGATTGCTAATCCTGACTCGAGAAGCATAGAAATTTTCACTAAAGTGGAAGATAAACTCGAATCAATAGGTGTATTCAATGTCAATGATGGAGCAATGGAGGTTAGTTCAGTACTTTTTCCTGATTTGCAAGTTGATCTTTTGAGTGTTTTTAAGGATTAATTTTAATGTGCTAATGTGCTAATGTGCTAATATGCTAATTAACTAATTAAAAATTAGCACATTGAATAATTAGCACATTGATTCATTAGCACATTACCTCCCCTTTCTAGCACTACTAATTATCTTCGTCAGAATCATACCCAATTCATCACAGAAATTTATTAATTCTAGGCAATTTGGATAATTTTCCGAAGCATTGCATAACATTAGCCAGTATTTCGTTTCCTCACATTCTTTCGCTGAAATTTTTAGCTTATGAATAAAATCGGCTCTACTTTCTGCGCTTTGTGCTTCTCGAACATTTGCACCAATTGAAGTTCCTGATTTTAAAAGTTGCCGTGAAACCACATACTTTCTCATCTGCTCTAATGTCTCACAAAATTTTACTATTTCAACCGCAAATAAAAACGATTTATCTACGATTACATTACCCGTTGTCGCCTGCATAACCTGTGTCTTTTTACCCTAATTTAGCGAAAAAATACATTTCAACAACCAAAACCAAAAAAAACATTAGCAAATTATCACATTGATCCATTAGCACATTAAATAATTAGCACATTACCTCATTAGCACATTAGTCAATTAGCACATTAATCCATTAACACCTTAGATAATTAGCACATTAGTCAATTAGCACATTGAATCATTAGCACATTAAACCATTAGCACATTAGTAAATCAAGGCGTAAACATACTTCCACCCTCTTTTTTGCGCATTTCGCGACCTTTACTGAACATTTTCTGAACTGCTATTTGTCCGTTGGGCGTGTAAATCGTGAACAAACCGTCCTTCAATCCGTCTTTGTATTGTATTTCGTGCATCACTTCTCCTCTGCGACCAAGCTGTTTAAAAGTGCCGTGCAATTTTCCGTTTTTGTATTCTGAAATTATTGTTGGAACAACTCCTCCAGGATAATAATCATACCAAGTTCCATGTTTAACTCCGTTTTTATACTGCCCTTTCGCCTTGATTTGAAAGTCAATTTGTGAGTAAGCTTCATATTTACCGTGTGGTTCGCTCACCGTTTCTTTCATTCCCATCACTGCAACGCCGTTTGAATAATTTTTACGCGTAAGAATTTTATAGTGATTTACTTCCTTCAAACGTCCGTTGTTATAGTAGTCGCGCCATTCTTTAACCTGCAAATTCTTTTTGTAGTGACCTTCTAAAACCAACGTTCCATCTGGTGTGTATGAAAACCATTCTCCATTTAACATTCCTTTTTTGAAGGTCGATTTATTCTTTAGTTTTCCATTGTCCCAATAGTTTTGCCATTCACCTGTTTCTTTTCCCTCGTGGTAACTACCCGACATTAAAAGTGTTCCTGTTTCATACCATGTCTGCCACAATCCTTCTTTTTGGTCGTTTACAAAATCGCCTTTTTTATACTCTTTTCCATTTTCATACAAATAACGCCAAGTTCCAGTCTTTTTTCCTTTGTCAAAATAAGCTGTGTAGGAAAGGCCTCCATCAGGATAATAATATTCCCATTTCCCATCTTGTTTATCATCTGCAAAAGAACCAATCATTTCAACGTTTCCGTTCTCGGTATTCCAAGTCCATTTACCAGTTTTCTTTCCTAAATTATAAGTTCCTTCCGTATCGATTTTTCCGTCTGAATAATAAACTGCATAACTTCCGTGTAACGAATCATTGATGAAATTTTCCTTTTTTTCTAAGGTGCCGTCGAAGAAATAATATTCCCAAGGACCATTTTTCTTTCCATTCACAAACTCACCTGCAACAGACAGTACTCCATTTGCAGTTCGTTCTTCAAAAATCCCCGTTTTTAAACCATCTTTAAACGTGTAAAGTTCTTTAGCAACTCCATTGGTGTAAAACGATTTTATGAAGCCATTTCCATCTTTAACAGTTTGTCTTTGTAAGGAGTCTTCCTCCCAAAATGCACGTAGGTAAACCGTGTCATTGATAACTTCTTCTGTTTTCCATGGGCGACCATCGCTGTAGAAATATTCCCATTTTCCATCAGGACTTCCTAAAATGTAATTTCCAGAAACGATTAATTTTCCGTCTTCATTGTATTCTTTGAAAGAAGAATCGGGAACGTTATAGGTGAAAAAACTGACTGTTTTAATTTTCTTTGAAGGGTAATAGACAATTTGTTTTCCGTGAATTCGATTGCGGTAATACATTCGATCTTCTTCTAGAATTCCGTCGTAAGAATAAAATTGCCAAAGTCCATGTTTTTCTGTTTTATTCAAAACAACTTTTTCTTCGTTGACATAATAAGAACCAATTGCTTGTAAATGTTTTTTCTGATTATCCCAATAAATTCTTGCTTTTGGAGAAAGGTTTTCTTTCAGTATTTTTTCATATTGACCGAAAGTGATATTTAAGAAGGAAACGAAAAACAGAAAAGTGAGAAAATGTTTGAATTTCATAAGTGTATTTGACTTTTATTAACCTGCAATGCACAGGAGTGTTACAAGTTTTTGATGAAATTTTGAAGAATAAGAAAAATTCCGAATAAACTAAAAATGATTCCTATTAAGCGATTGAGTGCGTTTAGAAGATTGGGCGTAACAAGCGGTCGTAATTTTTTAGCAGCTAGTATTTTCAATACATCAATCCCAAAAAAGGTAATCAAAACAATACTTACAAATAAAAACTCCCAAGGAAAACTGGATTTTGGTGGAGAAAATTGGGTTGCTAAGGACATCACACTCATCCAATAGAAAATAACAAGTGGATTGGCTAGATTCAACAAAAATCCCTTTAATCCCAATAAGAAATAATCTTTGGTTTGGGCAGGTGTGGCAGCTATCGAAGCAGTTAATTCTAGTACCTCCGGATTCTCAAGATCTTTAAAATTATTTTTCTTCTTGAGTAAATTATATATACCATAGCCTATGAAAATACTACCACCTACAAATCCAAAAATAATTTTGTTGTCACCCGAATCCAAACTTTTCAATTGATCTACAAAAATCGCAGCAAAAAGAACATACATTACATCGCTCAATAAAACGCCGAAATCAAGCACCAATGCTGACTTAATTCCTTTAGTTATACTAGTTTCCAGCAATACAAAAAAAACAGGGCCAATCATGACGCTCAATAAAAATCCAATACCGAAAGCTTGTAAAAAGAACTGCATACCACAAAATTACGCTTATTCTAAAGTGAATTACCAAACAAATTATTGATTGTTCCCCAATCAATTGTGAATAATTCAAGTAATCTCATTAACTTTGCGCCCATAATTAATATTTTTATGAGAACTGGTCTTGCGAATCAAAAATTGGATGCTATAATTTCTAAGGTTGAACAACACGGTGTTTCCGCGCCAAACTTGGTTGACGATTTAAAAGATTTACGCGAATCTGCATTGTTAGAACAAGATCCTTTGGTTGTAAAAGTATTGCGTTTAACGTATGAGTTTTTAGCTGAAAATGAGGCTTTTGATGTTGAAGCTCAGTATGAAGAAGATGAAGAAGGAAATGAATATCCTATCGAAATCGACGACAAAGACAACCTTTTGTATTTGTTGAATCTTCTTAAAAATGCGGAACACAAAATCAACCGCGAAGAAATTAAAGATTACAGAACTTCTCTAAAAATGGAGTTGTATTAATTTCAGAATTTTATCTAATTTATTTTTATTTCCCATTTAAATAGAGGCTAAATGAGTTAGCCACTAAATTTCTCTATGAGCTATACGGTCAATACTAGTATAGTTTTATGAAATTTTCAATGTTTAAAAGTAAAAAGAGCCCTTGCTTTTAATGACTTAAACTTTTTCAAATTTGTAGTAAATACAGAAACTATGAAAATTTTAAACGTAACTATTCAAGCAATTGTTTTAACAGCAATCGTGAGTGCCTGCGTTCCTTCTAAAAAATATAAAGAACTTGTTGCTAGAGAAAAAACGTGTGCTGAAGAATTAGAGAAATACAGAAAAAGTAGCGATGAATTTGAAGCGGCTTCCAAAGATTTAGGCACAAAATATGACATCGCAAGTAAAGATGTTTCCAAACTTAAACAAGACACAACAAGTTTAGGCAACACGTTGCGATTTTTAAAACGTGATTATAGCCAACTATTAGAACAACACGAATCGCTTGAAAAATCATTTGATAAGTTGAAAAACTTAAGTGCCAAAGAAACCGCAACCTTACAATCAGAATTGGAAGCGAAAAATAAAGAATTACAATCGAAAGAGAATGCACTTTTAAAATTAGATCAAGAATTAAAAGCCAAAGAAGTTTTATTAAAAGAGCGTGAGAAACGTGTAAATGAATTGGAAGAAGCAATTCGTAAAAAAGACGCAATCGTCCAATTGTTGAAGGCGAAAGTGGCAAATGCACTTGTTGGTTTTGAAAACAAAGGTTTAACTGTAATTCAGAAAAACGGAAAAATTTACGTGAGTTTAGAAGCTAAATTGTTGTTTAAATCTGGAAGTACATTCGTTGAACCAGAAGGAAAAGTTGCTTTAATTGAACTTGGAAAAGCATTAGAAACAGAAAAAGACTTAGAAATTGTCGTGGAAGGTCACACGGATGCTGACAAATTAATAAGTCCGACTTCACCAAAAAACAACTGGGAACTTTCTGTTTTGCGTGCTACATCAGTTGTTGAAATTTTATTGGCAAATTCAAAAATGAATCCAAGTCAAATTATGGCAGCAGGTCGCGGAGAGTTTTTTCCTGTAAGCACAACAGACAAAGCAAAGAATCGTCGCATTGAAGTAATTATTTCTCCAAACCTAAACGAATTATTTGAAATTATTTCCAATGATTAAAAATGGCAACTAAGTCAATAAAAGGAAAAGAAAAACAAAAAGCTAGCGCAGTAGAAACGAAAGAAGTGCTACCAAAAGAAACTTCTTCTCGCTCGAAATGGCTTATCATTATAGGAATCTTAGCCTTAACTTTTATTGCTTATTTACCCGGTTTTTCACCCGAAAAGGAATTTACGAATTGGGACGACTTGGGTTATGTGGTTGAACAACCTTTGGTAAAAACAAGTAATCCCGATAGTTTAAAACTACTTTTTGAGCCAACGACACAGGTGATGTTGAATTATCATCCGCTGACAATGTTAACATTGGCTTATAATTATTCAAATGCGGAATTAGACATTCAACCTTATTTCAAAACAAATCTATTTCTTCATCTTTTAAACACTTTTTTAGTTTTCTTGGTGCTTTTTAAATGGAGTAAAAGTTCGCTTTACATTGCTGGTTTTGGCGCATTAATTTTTGGAATTCACCCGATGCACGTTGAAAGTGTTGCGTGGATTTCTGAACGAAAAGATGTCCTTTATACCTTTTTCTTTTTGCTTTCCTTACTTAGTTATTTAAGGTACCTCGACCGTCAAAAAATCGCCTGGTTACTTGTTGCTTTTGTATTGTTTATAGCTTCTTGTTTAAGTAAAGCAATGGCGGTTCCGCTTCCGCTTGTTTTTCTTTTGGTCGATTTCTTGTACAAAAGAAAGTTTTCAGTAGCTGTTATCTTGGAGAAAATTCCGTTTTTGGCACTCTCCGTTTGGTTTGGTTTAAATGCTGTTAAAATTCAGTCCGCTGGTGCTATTGCAGAATTTGAAGTCTTCACCTTGTTTGAGCGTGTAATGTTTGCCTCTTACGGCTTTTTGATGTATTGGGTTAAGTTTTTCGTGCCAACAAATCTTTCTGCTTTTTATCCTTACCCAACTTTTGGTGAAGACAAAGCTTTACCAATAATTTACACACTTGCGCCATTTATTGTGCTTTCGTTAGTCTTGACTCCGCTCATCTATTTTTACAAAAAGCAAAAGTCGAATTTTAGAATTTACCTCTTCGGAATGGGGTTTTTCGTTTTAATGATTGCCTTAGTTCTACAATTTATTTCTGTTGGTTCGGCAATTATGGCGGATAGATATGCTTACATTCCTTACATCGGTGGAAGTTTTATGCTCTTGGTATTTGCTTTTAATTTCCAAGAAAAACTAAAAAATAAGCGTGTCATTCCAGTGATTCTTTCGATTTATTGTTTGTTCCTTTTCGTTCAGAATTATAAACAAGTTGCAATTTGGACCAACTCTGAAACTTTGTGGTCAAATGTAATTGAGCAATATCCATTTGTTATTGAACAAGAAGGAAACAAAGTATTTGTTAGGCAAACAGGTGTTGAAGTGGCACATAAAAATCGTGGAAACTACTACCGAGAGCACGGAAGAATGGATTTAGCATTTAAGGACTACGACATTTTAGTGAGTGCACGCGTGAAAGATCCATTGGTTTACAGCAATATGGCGAATATGTATGCTTTGGAAGGTAAGTTCCAGGAGTCGATTGATATGTACAAAATGGCTTTGGAGCGCGATTCTAGCTCCTTTGATGTATATGTAAACCGTGGAATTACTTATACTAAAATGGCACAACGAGAAAATGCAATTAAAGATTTTAAGAAAGCACTTGCTATACAACCGAAAAATCAAATGGCTTTATCGAATCTCTGTTCAGAATTAGTGAATAGCAGCAATTTTAAAGAAGCAATCATTTATTCAAATTCGCTAATAAAATTATATCCAACAAGTTACGACGGCTATTTCTACCGCGGAACAGCAAATGTCAATTTAGGAAATCATACAAGTGCATTAGAAGATTTGAATCAATCCATAAAATTAAATCCAAACTATATGTATAATTGGTTCAATGCTTCTGTTTCCTACAAAGCAATTGGAGATTTAAAAAAGGCGTTGGAATATGCCTTGAAAGCTAAAGAATTGGGTATGGAAGTTAATCCTGCTTATTTGGAGAGTTTGAAAAACTAACGCAACACATTCACATGCCCTGTCATCAACTGCTCTATTTCACGATTGGGCTTATAGATTAATTTCCAAATGTAGGTGCCGTCTTGTACTTTTTTACCTTTGTATCTTCCGTCCCATCTGAAATTCATGTCTTCTGTGTAATAAACAGATTGTCCCCAACGGTTAAACACTTCTAGTTTTATCCAAGCCACACCAACAAAACTACCTAAGAAGAAATTATTGAATCGATCATCGTCTGGAATGAATGAGTTTGGAATGTAAATGTAAAGTTCTTCCTTTATAATGATTTGCTTTGTTATCGTGTCTTTACAGCCTTTAGCATCTTCAGCTATTAAAGTTATGTAATACACTCCAGCGGTATCAAAAACATGACTTGCATGCATTTGAGCTGAAGAACCTCCATCACTAAATAACCATTGAAAATCGACAGCATTAAGCGAAGTATTTTGAAATGAAATGGGTAAATCCTCTGTTAAAGTTTGGCTCAAAATATTAAAGTCAGCAATCGGTCTAACTACAGTAATCGGTGCAAAACCAGAAACTGTAAATGTATTACAACCATCCGTTACTTGAACTTCATAAAACCCAGTATAGTAAGCTCTTACCCAAGTTGAGGTGGTGGTTGCTCCATTGTGTGTCCATAAATAAGTGTAGTCTCCAACTCCTCCAGAGGCAGATACATAAACATTAGCACTATCACCTGGACAGATTTCGATGGGTGGATTAACAGTTACAACCAATGGTGGTGCAGTAATGGTATAAATTATAGTATCTGAAATCGATGAACCACAATTATCGTTAACTGTAACAACATAACTAGTTGTTGCAGGAGGATTTACTGTAATTGAATTTGTTGAACCTTGAGCTAATCCATTTAAAATTCGCCAATTGTATGTATAGACGCCTGTTCCACCTGTGACATTCGCGGTAAAAGTATGCGTTATAAAAGGACAAACCTCTGTAATATCTGGAATTGGAGCTAATACAAGAGGAGTATAAACAGGAACTTGGACAAAAACGGTATCATAAGCTGCTGCTCCTAAACAATTATCGTTCACAATAATAGAATAATTTCCTGAAGCATTTGGAGAAATACTAATGTTAGAAGTGGTTTCGCCGGTACTCCACAAATAAGTATAAGGGCTTATTCCACCTGTAACAGTGGTGTTTAATTGAATGTTGTCACCTGGGCAAGCAACGGTAGGATTTGAAATATTCGCCTGTAAGGTAGCAACATCCTGAAGGAATAAGTTAACTCCTATTGGTGTAATATTTCCACAAGGATCTGAAATTTGAAAAGAGATATTAATTGTTTCTGAACCTTCTACAAGGTCATCGAACAGAGCGTCAACAGTAAAGCTTACGCTTGCTTGCCCAGGACCAAATGTTATTGAAGAAGGAATTGTTGTATAATCAACTCCATTGGTTGCCGTTCCAGTTATGACAATGGGAATTGTTAAAGGGGTTTGAAAGTTATTTTCCCTCGTTAAAGTTACTGTTGCAGAAACACAACCCTCAGCCATCCAATCTGGGTTTGCATAAAACTGTTGTGAAACTGTATGTGTCACAGCAATTGGTGTTTCTGAGGTTAAACTGTTTGCTTCTAAAAAAATTCCAGAATCCCATTGGCCGTCACCTACATCGGCAACTGCAATAACTAAATGGTAAGTTTGACCACATTGCACGCGCGAAACGGCTTCAAGTACATCCGTAAAACCATCGTATTGAATATAAAACGGGTTGTTGTTGTATGGTGCTGCGTTTCCGTCACCGTTGAAATTATAAAACTGAGAGTTGGTAATTGAATTTACGTTGTTGATTGAAACGATACTGCCATTTGATGGAAGTCGGGCAATATTTTGAAGACCTGTGATTCCTGGTCCAGAGATAAAGAAACCAAAAACGTCGTTATAACTTGTATTATTCGGAGGTGCAAATTCTGGATATTCATCTGAGCCAAAAACATATTTGAAACGAACCGTATCAGAAAAAGGAATGAAATCAAATTCTAAAATTGCTGCGTTAAAAGTTTGAGTTGTTCCTCCAATCAGATTTGAAAGTATGGTAGAACCACCAGTATTGTTATCCATTCCACAACCAGCTTGATTATTTGGGCCTTGTGGACCGCTTCCATTGTTAATTACAGTTCCTGTGGTAAGCACAATTCCTTGGTCGATTCCTAGGTTGGTTCCCGTACCAGTAAATGAACCGATTGCTGAAGGACTTCCGTTGTACATGATGTTTGAAACCAATACTCCAGGGCCAATTAAAACGTTCTCTACCAATGCTTGAGGACTTTGACCTGTGTTCGTTGTAAGCTGTGACAAAGCAGGGAAGGCTAAAACCAGTCCCAAAACAGTAGTGATATGTCTTAATAAATTCCTCACAATTCCTTGTACTTTAACGGATAAAATCAGAAAACGTTGTGATTTTTACTAAAATTAAGGATTTTTTGTGAAATAAAAAAAGACTGCCCTTTTGAGACAGTCTTCATATTATTAAGTAAGCTTATTATTTTCTGATGAAAATTGGTTTGAATGTAAACCAAGACAAAGCAGAAAAGAAAGGAATAGGAGCTAAAATAAAAAAGTAAAAGTCTTTGTAAAGCTCGGCATTTTCATTTTTAAATGTTAATTCAGCATCAACTTTAAACATAATTGAAAGCGCAAGTGCAATAATTGCAGCACTTAAAATAAAACCATTTACAAATGAAGCAATATTTTCATTTTTTATCAATTTCGCAAGAATGAAATAAACCAAACAATTAGACATTCCTATTATCATGTTCACTCCAAGAAGGTATGTTATAGAGGCATGTTCAGAGAAATCAGCCTCTAAAGGAGAGTACTTGAAAACAAAGAAATAAGCAACGCTGATAATTGTCCCGAAAATACTTGCTGTTAGTCCAGCAAAAATGACATTTTTTATCATATTTTAATTTTTGATTGCATTAATAGTCGCTGTAATTTTGATGTTATCAGCAACTTCATTCCCCTTTACACCTACACCAAAATCTGTTCTATCTACATTGAACTTCGCAACAAAAGTGCCTTTATTTCCTTTCTTAGAAAATGTAAAAGGAATACTAACCGTTTTAACGATACCTTTTATTTCTAATTTTCCAGTCGCTTTATAACCAGTATCTGTTTTTTCGATTTTATCAGAAACAAAAGTTATATCTGGAAATTTACTTGCATTAAACCATTCACTCGAAATAGCGTGTTTATTTTGAATACCATTTCCTGTGCTAATTGATTCAACACGAATAATTAGATTAAACTTAGAATTTGAAAGGTTAGCACCATCAAAAACTATCGAACCACTTATGTCTTTAAACACTCCACTCACATCTTTATTTGCAAAGGAAATGGAGTAATTATCTGACATTCCTACGTTTAAAAGGAACAAGAACAGACCGATAATTTTTATTTTTTTCATTTTCTTGTTTTTATGCCTAACAATTAATTTTTAGAAACTTCTAAATCAGCATTTAAGTAAACTTCGTCAGCAACAACTGTGTTTGGCATAGTTGCTCCAACTCCATATTCTGATCTTTTAACCATTCCTGTAATTTTCAAACCTGCTAAATCATTACCAGCTTTGTTTTTTGTAGTTCCCGTATGTACACCCGCTAAAACAACTGTTTTTGTAACACCGTGCATTGTGAAATTTCCAGTAATAACGTATTTGTTACCTTTTGCTTTTTTCATTGAAGTACTTTTGAAAGTAATTGATGGGTATTTTTCAACATCAAAGAAATCAGCAGAACGTAAATGATCATCGCGCATTGAAAGGTAAGTGTTGATTGTTTTTGCTTCAGCTGTTAATTCAATTGTTGCTCCAGAGAAATCTGCGTTTGGAGTAGTGATTTTAACATCAAATTTGTCGAATTGACCAACAGTTTCAGAAATCCCCATGTGTTTTACAGTAAAGCCTAAACGAGAGTGACCTGCATCCAATGACCAAGTTGATGCTTCTAATACAACAAATGAAACCAAAGCAAATGCTGCTGATAAAGTGATAAGTAATTTTTTCATGTTTTTATTTTTTTAGTTAAACAATTATTTGACTGCAAAGTTGTAAACTCTTTCTAAATTGAATAGTTGACATAGGTTAAGATGTTCAAAAAGCACTTTTTCATGCTTCAAAATCTAACAAATGTTAAATGATAAAAGAGAAATGTAATGAAAAAAACAATGTTACGTTTATAGATTTAAAGACATCCAATTTTGGAATCTTTGTTCATAATTAAGTAGTTTAGGTTGGTTGAAAGAGGAGTGAAAGCTCCTCTTTTTTTGTGAACAAAAAATGCCTTTACAAAATCTTTAGCTAAGTGAATTTCCCTTGATTTGCAATTAGCGTTTTATTTAATTTCAAACAAACTTATATTTACTTTTGTTATCACAACTTACACATCCATTTATGTCAAGCGAAAAATCTAAAGCCTACTGCGTCGATTTATTAAATAGAAAACGATTTCCAACTCATGAAGTGTCCATTGGTAAAGTAAAAATGGGGGGTTCAAATCCTATTCGTTTACAATCGATGACCACTACTGATACAATGGATACTGAAAAATCAGTTGCGCAATCTATTCGGATGATTGAAGCGGGTTGTGAAATTGTAAGGTTGACCGCACCGAGTAAAAACGAAGCAGAAAATTTAGGTGTAATTCGCCTCGAGCTAAACAAATTGGGGTATCATGCTCCACTTGTTGCCGATATTCATTTTACGCCAAATGCTGCAGAAATTGCTGCTAAGTTGGTTGAAAAAGTACGTGTAAACCCTGGAAATTATGCTGACAAAAAGAAATTTGAAGAAATAGATTACACTGACGAAAGCTACCAAGCTGAATTACATCGTATTGAAGAAAAATTCACACCTCTTGTTCTGCTTTGCAAAGAGCATGGTACCGCAATGCGAATAGGTACAAATCACGGTTCACTTTCTGACAGAATTTTAAGCCGCTACGGGGACACACCTGAGGGAATGGTAGAATCTGCAATGGAATTCATCCGCATTTGCGAAAAAAACAACTACCACGAATTAGTTATTTCCATGAAAGCAAGTAATACCTTGGTAATGGTTCAGGCCTACCGATTATTAGCTGCGGAAATGTTAAAAAATGGTCGTTCTTATCCCCTACATTTGGGAGTTACCGAAGCTGGAGACGGAGAAGATGGACGAATTAAATCTGCGGTTGGAATAGGTGCCTTACTCGAAGATGGTTTAGGTGACACTATCCGTGTTTCATTAACAGAAGAACCTGAATATGAAATTCCAGTTGCTCGAAAATTAGCTGAAAAATATACTAATTCAGCAATTTATGAACTCCCTAAATTTACAGGTGAATTACCTTATAATCCGTTCAGCTACGAACGAAGACACACAAACGAAATTCACAACATTGGTGGAAAGCACGTTCCAGTCGTGATTGCAGATTGTGCTAAAAAAGAAAAAATAAGTCCAGCAAATTTCTTTGGATTTGGCTATAATTATTCGGTTCAATTAGATAAATGGAACTTGCAAGATTTAGCTGCAGATTATGTTTATATTGGACAAAATCAACTTGAATTTGAAGTACCTGGAACTTTAGGTGTAATATGCGATTATAAAAATTGGATAACTAATTACAGTACAAAATCAGGGTTCTATCCTTTGATTTCGAAAGAGGAACTTACAGAAATAAGCAGTGACCAAAGTGCTTTTCTCGTTCTTCAAGCAGAAGAAAATCTTCCTGAAAATTTAAATCAATACAAGAATTTGGTTCTTGTTGTTGGAACAAAATACGCCAATAAAACACAGTTAATTCGCTCATTCTTGTTAAAAATTGCGGATTTAAAATTAAATCATCCTGTAATTCTACAAATTGAATCTAGCGAAAAAGATGCTGAATCCTTTCAATTAAATGTTTCAAGCGATGCCGGTTCAATTTTAATTGATGGTTTTGGTGATGGATTATGGATTCAAGGTGAACAAGCACCAACCTTCATCAATTCAACCGCTTTTGGAATACTTCAAGCCACTCGAACACGTATTTCTAAAACTGAATATATTTCATGTCCTTCTTGCGGTCGAACCCTATTTGATTTGCAAGAAACAACCGCCAAAATCCGTGAACGTACTTCGCATTTAAAAGGTATTAAAATCGGAATTATGGGTTGCATTGTAAATGGTCCAGGAGAGATGGCTGACGCTGATTATGGTTATGTTGGAACTGGTCCTGGAAAAATAAACTTGTACAAAGAGAAGACGGTTGTTAAGAAAAACGTAGCAGAAACCGAAGCCGTTCAAGCACTTATCGATTTGATTAAAGAAAACGGCGATTGGGTAGAAGTTCAAGCATAGGATACTTTCTAAACTTCTTCCGCTTCATAATTCCTTCTCCGCCGTGGCGGACGCAATTCGCAACTCCTAGCAGTTTGTACTTCCATTCGCGATTCTATCGCTAGCAATTCGCAATTCCTAAGCGGTCTGTACTTCCTCCGTCGCGGCGGACGCAATTCGCAATTCCAAAGCAGTCTGTACTACCGTTCGCAATTCTACCGTTCGCAATTCCTAAGCAGTTTGTACTACCGTTTGCAATTCGCAATTCTGTCGTTCGTAATTCGCAATTAAAATAAGTACTCTAGCTATCCTTTAGCAATTAGTTTCTTACTTTTGCAACCTAAAATTTAAGCTTATGTATCGCTCGCACACTTGTGGAGAATTAAGAATGGAACACGTTGGTACTACTGTATCTTTAGCAGGTTGGGTACAACGTTCAAGAGATTTAGGTGGAATGACGTTTACCGATTTACGTGATCGTTACGGTCTTACACAGTTAGCTTTCAACATGGAAGTGAATGCCGATTTGTGCGAACAAGCAAGAAAATTAGGACGTGAATTTGTGATTCAAGCAACTGGAATCGTTATCGAGCGCAGTAGCAAGAACAAAAATATGCCAACGGGTGAAATCGAAATCAATGTGACGGAATTGAAAATCCTGAACGCTGCGAAATTACCTCCATTTACGATTGAAGACGAAACGGACGGTGGCGACGAAATCAGAATGCAATACCGTTATTTAGATTTAAGAAGAAATCCAGTGTTGCAAAAATTGCGCTTGCGTAATCAAGTGGCATTGGAAACAAGAAAATACTTGGATTCGAAAGAATTTTTAGATGTTGAAACTCCTGTTTTAATTAAATCTACACCTGAAGGAGCGCGCGATTTCGTGGTGCCAAGTCGCATGAACGAAGGACAATTTTACGCTTTACCGCAATCACCGCAAACGTTCAAGCAATTATTGATGGTTTCGGGTTTCGACCGTTACTACCAAATTGTGAAATGTTTCCGCGATGAAGATTTACGTGCAGATAGACAACCAGAGTTTACACAAATCGACTGTGAAATGGCATTTGTGGAGCAAAACGACATCTTAGAAATGTTCGAAGGTTTGATCAAGCATTTATTCAAAACAGTTCGTGGCGTTGAATTTGAAGGCGCGTTCCCGAGAATGACCTACGCTGAAGCAATGGAAAAATACGGTTCAGACAAACCAGACATTCGTTTTGGAATGGAGTTCGCGGATATGACCGATTTAGCGCACGGAAAAAATTTCGTGGTTTTTGATAGCGCAGAAGCTGTTATTGGAATCAGTGCACCAGGTTGTTCTGAATACACACGCAAGCAATTAGACGAATTAACGGAGTGGGTGAAACGTCCACAAATTGGTGCCAAAGGATTGGTTTACATCAAATACAATACAGACGGTACGTTCAAATCATCAGTAGATAAATTCTACTCTGAAGAAGATTTGAAAGCGATGGCTACACGTGCAAATGCACAACCGGGTGATTTAATTTTATTGTTGTGTGGCGATTTAGAAAAAACGCGCAAACAATTGAACGAATTGCGATTGAATTTAGGAACGACATTGGGATTGAGAAATCCAGACGTATTCAAACCATTGTGGGTGTTGGATTTTCCATTGTTAGAATGGGACGAAGAAAACGAACGTTACCACGCGATGCACCATCCATTTACTTCTCCGAAACCAGAAGATTTCCATCTGATAAACACAGAACCTGGAAAAGTACGTGCGAATGCTTACGATTTAGCGATGAATGGAGTAGAATTGGGCGGTGGTTCAATTCGAATTCACGACAGAGCGTTGCAATCGCAAATGTTTGACTTATTAGGTTTCACGAAAGAAGAAGCGCAAGCACAATTTGGTTTCTTGATGAATGCTTTTGAATACGGCGCGCCACCACACGGAGGTTTGGCTTTCGGTTTAGATCGTTTAGTTGCCACAATGGGCGGTTCAGAATCAATCCGTGATTACATCGCTTTCCCAAAAAACAACAGCGGTCGTGACACAATGATTGATGCACCTTCTCCATTAGATGATAAACAATTGAAAGAGTTAGGGATTAGGTTGAGATAAAAAGTATGCAAATTGAAAGTTAGTGTTTCAATTTGCATACTTTTTGGATAACGAAGTTTATTTTCGACGAAATCTTAAGGTAGAAGTCCAAAAAAACTTAAAATTATTTCCAGTTGTGGCTATTTTGGGACCGTGCCGATGTGGAAAATTGACAATTTAGAAAAAGTTCAATTCTGACAATGGGATTAATAAAAAAAACTTTTTCGGCTTCATTTTTTGTACCCAACTTGTTTGCGTTCCCCTTGTTGAATTTGTTTTTTATCCTTTTGAATGAGGTATTTCAAAACTTGTTCAATGTCGTAGAATTTATGGTTATAACGGTTTTCAAGATCTTTTAATTGTTCCGAAAGTTCTTGGTAAGTAAGTGCAAATTGACGCATCAAAACAAAAGCGCGCATAATACTGATATTTACATCAATTGCAATTTCTGAATTTAATACACTTGATAACATTGCCACACCTTGCTCTGTAAATGCAAAAGGTAAGTATCGTTGCCCTCCCCAACTTGAGGTCGCAAATTGCGACCTCAAGTTTTCCCATTCCTCTGGCGTTAATTCAAACATAAAATCATCAGGAAATCTCTTGATATTTCTTCTTACTGACTCTTTTAATCTCTTAGTTTCTGTTTGATACATTTTCGCCAATTCTAAATCGAGAATGACCTTTTTTCCTCTGATTTCGAGGATGCTACGTTTGATTAATTCTAGTTCCATTTGTTGTTTTTCAATTTAAGTTAGTGAAATAGCTGATTTCAAGAAACAAGTTTGAGCAAAAAAAACAGTCTTTTTCAGCTTCATTTTTTGTACCCAACTTGTTTGCGTTCCCCTTGTTGAATTTGTTTTTTATCCTTTTGAATAAGGTATTTTAAGACTTGTTCAATGTCGTCAAATTTTTGGTTGTAACGGTTTTCAAGGTCTTTTAATTGTTCCGAAAGTTCTTGGTAAGTAAGTGCAAATTGACGCATCAAAACAAAGGCGCGCATAATTTGAATACTTGCATTAATTGCACATTTAGAATTTAAAACAGCACTTAACATTGCAACACCTTGTTCTGTGAATGCAAAAGGTAAGTATTTTGGAAAATTCCCTTTACCATTTTTAAACATCACAAATTGTGATCTTTGAATTTCCCATTCTTCTTTGGTTAATTCAAACATAAAATCATTTGGAAAACGATCCATATTTCTACGAACTGCTTGTTTCAAAACTCTAGTTTCTACCTTATAAATTGTTGCTAAATCCATATCAAGCATAACTTTCTTTCCTCTGATTTCGAGAATACTACGTTTAATTGATTCTAGTTCCATTTGTTGTTTTTCACTTTAAGTTAGCGAAATAGTTCATTTCAAGCAATAAGATTGAGTAAAAAAAACAGTCTTTTTCAGCTTCATTTTTTGTACCCAACTTGTTTGCGTTCCCCTTGTTGAATTTGTTTTTTATCCTTTTGAATTAAGTATTTTAAGACTTGTTCAATGTCTTCGAATTTTTGGTTGTGTTTGTTTTCGAGGTCTTTTAATTGTTCCGAAAGATCTTGATAAGTAAGTGCAAATTGTCGCATCAAAACAAAAGCGCGCATAATATTTATATTTACCTCTATTGCCACATCAGAATTCAAAAGCCCACTAAGCATTGCAACTCCTTGTTCTGTAAATGCAAAAGGTACGTACCTTATTCCGCCTTGTTTTTTTGAGGTGCTAAAATTGCACCTCAAACTACTCCACTCATCATTAGTTATTTCAAACATAAAATCAGGAGGAAATCTTTTTAGATTGTTTCTTACCGTACGTTTTAGATATTTAGTTTCAACTTGATACATTTTCGCTAACTCAAAATCGAGAATGATCTTTTTTCCTCTGATTTCGAGGATGCTACGTTTGATTAATTCTAGTTCCATTTGTTGTTTTTCACTTTAAGTTAGTGAAATAGTTCATTTCAAGCAATAGGGTAAAGCAAAAATTAAACGTTTTTTAAGGAACCAATTTCTTTCTTGAACTTGGTATCACATTTTGTGATACCAAGTTGAATTTCTAATACTTACAAACTTTTTACTATCAAGTTTGTTTCTTCAAAAAAAATGTAAAATGAATAAATTTTTCTATCTCACTTTTGCTTTCTTTATTTCATCAGCCGTTTTGGGCCAACATATAGGAATTGTAAGGAAAAACTATTTTAGTACTGTTTTTGACCCAATTATAAATGCCAACATCGAACAGTTTGATTCTTCAACAATTCGTTTAGGTACTGTTGATCCTTTATCTGGTGTTGTTTCCAATCTTAGTGAGATTGAGTATCCTTTAGCCATTAATTTAACAGGAGCAACAATAAATCCTTATTCCAATCACTATTACATTGGAAGTGGTTTAAATTTATTGACTTTCGATATTTCTTCTGGAAATTTAATTAACTCGGCACCAATCTCTGGAGAAATCCCTTCGGCCTATTTTCAAAATTATCGTTTCAATCCAAGTGATACTACAATATATGGTATGATACCTCAAAATTTCTACTCGGTCTATTTTGATAGTCTAGTAATGTCAAACATAGAAGTGCTAGATTCAACGCAAATTCGCTTTGGTTCAATAAATCCTTCGTCAGGTGTTTTTACTTTAATCGGGAATACTTCTTACAATAATATTTACACATTAGCGGGTAATTCAATTGACCCTTTTCAGATGGTTTATTACTATTCCGCGGTCAACAAATTAATAGGAATCGACCTATACAATGGTGCTCCATTTAGCGTTGTGAATATTCAACTTCCAGTAGGGGGAATTTTTGAAAATATTGCTTACAGTTGTGCTGATACAAGCATTTATGGTTTAACACGTCAAAGTTACGTATCAACAGTTTACGATGAAATCTTAATGGAATACGTCCAGATTTATGATTCTACAACGTTTAGGCTATCTAAAATTGATCCGAATACGGGTGTTGTGACATTTATTTCTCCTTACAATATTCAAGCAGGTGGAAATTTAACAGGTGGAGCTTTCATAGATCCTGCAACAATGACTTATTTTTTTAATCACGGAAATAAAATCGTTGGTGTATCGATGATTACGGGACTTATTACTTCTTCTGTGATAAAAAGTTATCCCTCAGGTGAAATTGCATTCGATATGATGCGAAGCACACAAAATTGCTATGGCGTAAGCCGAATGAGAAACAATAGTGCACTCGAAATCGACGAACTTTCAACGATGAATAGTGAAGTTATCTTGTATCCTAATCCAGTGCAAAGTGAATTAAACATTAAAAGTAAAAAAGCAATTCAATCTACTTCAATCATCGATTTAAGAGGAAGTGTTTTAATTGAAAGTTACACAAATACAATAACAGTAAATCAACTTCCAAATGGAGTATATTTTGCTAAAGTTAAAACTACTGATGGTGGAATTATTGTTTGTAAATTCATTAAAAACTAAGTTTTATAAGCTGCTTCAAATTGCTTTTTAACAAATTTCCTCCTAAACAAGTCTAATCACTACCTTTGCGCTCGAAAAGTGCGATGAAAGTTTTTGAAGGTTTAGCAAATGTGGGTCAAATAAAAAATCCGGTCGTAACGATTGGAACTTTTGATGGTGTGCATTTGGGTCATCAAAAAATACTTCAACAAGTACGTTTAGAAGCTAAGAAAATCGGAGGAGAAAGTGTTCTATTGACTTTCTACCCGCATCCTAGAATGGTGCTTTTTCCTGATAATCACGGACTTCAATTGCTTCAAACCCAACAAGAAAAATTGGAGACTTTGGCTGAAAATGGCTTGGAAAATATGGTGATTTTACCTTTTTCAAAAGAGTTTTCGCAAATGACAGCCTTGGAATTTATACGCGAAGTACTTATTAATGCGATTGGAGCAAAAAAAATTATTATTGGCTACGACCATCAATTTGGAAATGACCGAAAAGGAAATATCGATTTTTTGAGAGCCTACGCAAAGGAATTTAATTACGAAGTGATTGAAATTCCAGCAGAAGAAATTAATGCCGTTAATGTAAGTTCCACCAAAATTCGCACTGCATTATTAGAAGGTGCTGTTGATGTTGCAAATACCTTTTTAAATAAGCCTTTTGAACTTTCAGGAACAGTGGTAAAAGGCGAACAGTTAGGGCGCACGATAGGTTTTCCAACTGCAAATTTAGATTTGAAAGACAGCACAAAATTGATTCCTGCAAATGGTGTTTATGCTGTCACTGTCCAACTCGAAAATGACACAAAAATAATATTTGGAATGATGAATATTGGTTATCGTCCAACGGTTTCAACACTCCAAAAACAATCCATTGAAATTTATCTTTTTGATTTTGAAGCAGATTTATACAATTCGCATTTAAAAGTTAGACTGCATAAACGTATTCGAGCTGAGGAAAATTTTCTTAACTTAGCTAATCTCAAATCTCAGTTAAACAAAGATGAAGCTGCTATTCGCTCTTATTTCACTTCTTTTTCTAAACGTTAGTTTTAGTCAAAAAACGACGGAAAAGGTTTATAAATGGGACGAGGTTCAGCAAGCAAACCCAGATACTGTTTACAATCTTTCTTTATCAAAAATGAAATTGACCGAACTGCCCGCTGAATTATGGCGCTTCAAAAATATTAAAAAACTCTACCTCGATAAAAATAAATTAAGTGCACTTCCAGATAGTTTTGATGTTTTCAAAACCATTGAATTTCTAAGTTTAGACCACAATCAATTCGAGTTATTTCCTATGCCAGTAACACGTTTGTCGGGTCTTAAAACCTTGATTGCATCTAATAACCGATTGACCTATATTCCTGATAATATCAGTAATGCGAAAAACCTTCAGAAAATGGATTTTTACAATAACGAAATTGCCGACTTTGGGAAAGGAATTTATGATTTAGAAGGGCTAAATTACCTAGATATTAGTGGAACGATGTATGGAACGATTTTTCAAAAACAATTAGAAGATAAATTGGCTGGCGTAAAAATCATCATGGATCCACCTTGTAAATGTTTGGACTGAGTGGAGTTTTAAACGAATCTTTGCTGAAAACATATTTGGATAAAAAAATCTCGCTGATGCTAGAATGTTAATTTTGAACGATTATAAAACTATGAGAATACTACTATCTTTTTGGGTTCTTGTCCTATTAATTCCTGCAAATTACTTTGCGCAAAATCTCATCAATAACGGAACGTTTGAATACGGAGGTTCAGGTGTTGGTTTTGTAGTGGAAGGACAAGGCTACAATTTACTATCACCTCCTTATTCTGGAAGTACATCAGCAGGAAATTATGCTTTTGTAACCAATCCACAAACTATTAACACACAGTTTTTTGTAAATTCAGGCGACCACACTACTGGAACTGGAAAAATGCTTGTTGTTGATGGTAACTCAACTGGAGGACAACAACGTTTATGGAAAGCGGGCAATAATGGCGGAGGAATTTGTGATTTAAACGTTGGTCAAACGTATGTTTTTAGCTATTGGATTCGAACCGTTTCAAATGCAATTGCCAACAACAATGAACTAGCAAACATTGGCGTTTCTTTCAATAATGCAAGTAATGTTTCGCTCGTTTTTGGTCAAGCTTTAGCACCACTTCCAAACTTCGGATGGTTACAAGTACGCTACACATTTACACCAACAAATCCCTGTGTAAACATTGAAATTTACAATAATAATACAGGATTTATAGGGAATGATTTTGCATTAGATGATATTGCGTTAACACCGCCACCATCACCTTTGTCTTTTACTTATTCAGTTACTAATCCCAATTGTAGTGACCCAAATTCTGGATTTATCGCAATATATCCAACAGGTGGTGTTGCGCCTTATACCTTTAGAGTAGAAGGAACAGATTCAGTAACCAATTCAACTGGAATTTTTACAGATTTAACAGCAGGGACTTATTTAATTGGTTTGGAAGATGCAACTGGCGACAGAGATTCTATCTTTAATGTGATTTTAAGTACTAATTCAGTTCTTTCAATTAACCCCGGAGACACAGCAATTTGTCCAAACTCAGCGCTTACTTTTACCGCTAGTGGAAGTAATTCGGGATATTCGTGGAGTTCAAGTCCAAACGACCCAGAATTAACCGTAACCAACACAGCAAGTATTTCAGTTTCTCCTTCAACTGCTATAACTTACACCGTTTCATCCAATGTTACAGATGTAAACTTGGTTTTCAATGGCGATTTTGAAATGGGAAATATAGGCTTTCAAACAGAGTATATAAACTATAGTCCTACTAATCCAACTGGCGCTCAACGAGCTTATGGAATTGTTACTAACTCAAGAGATTGGTATCCAGATTTTGGAAATTGTATTGATTTCACAATTGGTGATGGGACAGGTAAATTCATGGTAATTGATGGTTCGACCTATAACCTTGGGAACGATAAATTTTGGTGTCAAAAAATAGCTGTTGAGCCAAATAAAGACTACACTTTTTCTTACCGCCTTCAAACAACTTCACCAACTAATGAGGCAGTTGTTCTGACAAAAATAAATGATGTTTCCATTGGTGCATATACCGCTTTACCACAAGTGTGTACTTGGAGTGAGGTTTCATACAATTGGAATTCAGGAATCAACACAATCGCTGAGTTTTGTTTAATTGACCAACAATATTTAAAGATTGGAAATGATTTTTCTATTGACGACATTAAATTGATTGCTGACCAATCGTGTACCCAATCGGTAAATGTAACGATGGCAACTGTAAATCCTGATTTAGGTCAAACTTACCCTGAGAATATTTGCTTGAATGAAGGAATTGTTTTACCAACCTTAAATCCAAATTTTGTGAGTGGTGGAATTTATAATACGATTGGACAAGGTTTAAATATCAATAATTTAACGGGCGCTGTTAATCCTGTTGGCTCAACGCCAGGAACTTACAACATCACCTACACAGCGCAAGTTTGTGGGGTAAACGTAACGGATACAACAACTATCACAATTCGCCCTTTACCAGGTTTATTAGAATTAACAGGTGGTGATTTTTACTGTGAGAATTTCCAATTTAATCCTTTGACTTTGTTTGTGGAAGGAACACCAAACTATACGATTTACTACAATTTAGATGGAGTTCCACAAGTTGTTAGTGATCAAAGTACTGTCCCCATTTCTATCGGAAATGCTTTTGGTGTATATGATTTAGATTCAATCACTGATTTATACTGTACAAATGTTATGGTTGGAGCACAAACGATTTCTATGACGGATGGACCTCAACTTCCAATCATTGCAGGCGATAGCGTTTACTGTAAAAACTCAAATGTTAATGAGATTTACGTAACCAACGCACAAGGAACAATCAATTGGTATGCCGATTCAGCACTTACTGTTTCTCTAGGTTCAAGTATTTCGTTTTTGCCTTCGAATCAAGAAACAATGACGTATTACGCCACCGAAAACTTCAATGGTTGTGAAGGTTTGGCTGCCGCAGTAACTGTATTTATTGAAGATTGTCCGTTGATTATCCCAACCGCGTTCACACCTAATGGCGACGGCACAAATGATGTTTGGGAAATCATTGGTTTAGATGAGCAATTTCCAGAAAGTAAAGTAACCGTTTTCAACCGATGGGGAGAAACTATTTACGAATCAACGCAAGGAAACTATACCAACAAACCTTGGGATGGAAAATACAAAGAAGGAGTACTTCCAGTTTCTAGTTATTATTTCGTGATTCAACGTTCGAGCGATGGTTCTGTTGAGCCTTTAAGTGGAACTGTTTCTATAATTCTGAAAAAATGAGAATAGCACTTTTTATAATTACGTTTCTTGCAATCGGAAGTTTGCAAGCACAACAAATGCCTCAATTCTCGCAGGTAGCAATGAATAGAAGTTTGTACAATCCAGCTTATGTTGGATACGAACCAAAAACAATGATAACCTTGGGAGGAAGATGGCAAATGATCGGTTTTGGAAACGAACCTCAATCAACGTTTTTAAACTTTGAACGCAACATTAAAATCAAAGCTAAGCCAATTTACAATCCTGCAATACGCGTTAGTATGCCAATTCCAGACGATAACAGAACGCAAAAAAGTAAATTTTCACAAGCTTTTGGTGGGCAATTAAGTTCAGATAAATACGGCGCATTCAAATCCTTTCAGTTGGCTGGACTTTACGCTGCACATTATCAATTCACGAGTTTACTAAAAGTCTCAGGGGGATTAAAACTTGGGATAAGTAACAATGGTTTTGATGCGGACAAAGCACAAGTTTTAAATGTTACAAATCCTGAACTTAACTATCAAGGTGGCGACACAGAATACGATGAGTTTACAGCCGAAAAATGGAATTCCAATATTATCAATTTAGGAGTAGGAGTCAATGTTCAATATGGTAATTTCTTTGTTGGGGCTGCTGTCAATCAATTGACAAAAGATGCTATCCAATTCGGTCGTTCAAATGTAAATTTCAATCTTACTTCTCACTTGTTTTTAATGACAGGATACAATTTTCAAATCACCGAAGAATTTAAAGTTCTGACCACGGCAGTTATCAAAAAAATGTCACCTGCTCCAACGTCTTTAGAAGTTTCAGCAATTGGAAATTTTGGTGATGTCATCTTCGCTGGAGTTAATTATCACCACAAAGCAACTGTTGGTGTAATCGTCGGATTTCAAGTAAGTTCAGCATTCAGAATTGGCTATTCATTTGACGCTTCCACGAACAAGATTGTTCAATCTAGTTTTGGTGGACACGAATTAGTTCTTAACTATAGATTTTAATCCAATGAGAAATTATTTCATACTCTTTTTACTTTCCTTATTGGGCTTAAATTCTTTAGCACAACAAGGATACAATGAATTGGCAACTCCGAAACGATTGGGTGCTTTTATCAATACTTCTGCTGAAGAAAGTTTTCCCTTATTGTCAGCTGATGGAAAAGATTTATACTTTTTTAGAACTTTTGAAGAATACAATTATGGCGGTGCGAACGACCAAGATATTTGGGTTTGCTCCAAAAATGAAAAAGGAAATTGGGAAGAAGCATACAATGTGCAAGAATTGAATAACCGAGATCACAATGCAGTAGTTGCTTTAGGTCAAGATGGAAATAGTATGTATGTGCTTTTTTCAAATGGAATTAAAAACGAAAATAAAGGTCTTGGGAAATCTACAAAATCAGCATCAGGATTGTGGTCGAAACCTGTGAAAATTGAAATTCCAGAGTTATTGATAACAGGTGCAAATTTTGGCTTTACCGTTTCAAAAGACGAAAAAGTAGTTATCATTTCTTACGCTGGTCCAAGTTCTAAAGGACAAGAAGATTTATATTATTCTCTCAATACAGCTGGTGTTTGGTCGAGTCCGAAAAGTTTAGGCGATAATATCAACACCAATGGATACGAGATTTCACCGTTTTTAAGTCCAAATAGCGACACACTTTATTTTGCAAGTAATGGTTTGGGAGGCGAAGGAGATTGCGATATTTTCTATTCCGTTAAAAAATCAGGTTGGGGCGATTGGTCAACACCTGTAAATATGGGTAACAAAATCAACTCGCCAAATTTCGATGCCTATCTTGTGAAATACGGGAAAACCTATTATTGGTCAAGTAATCGCAATGCGAAAGAAGCGGATATTTATTTCACGGAACAATTAACTCCTCCAGCTTTAGAAATTTCAGAAACGCACGCAAATATTACTGCTTTTGGCGGAAGCGACGGAACAATTGATGTGGTTGTAAAAAGTGGAGTTGCACCCTATAAATTCTCTTGGTCGAATGGAAAAAATGAGGAAGACTTAGCCCAATTGAAGCGTGGAATTTATGAGATTATGGTAACTGATGCAATTGGTCAACAAAAAACCTTAACCATCGAGTTAACCGAACCAGCACCAGTTGTACAAAAAGTTATTCGTTTACCTGAAGTTCGCTACACACTCGGTTCTTGGGAGTTTGTGAATGATGCAACAATCAAATCGACCGATTCTTTGGATAAAGTGGCACAATTACTTACAGAATATCCAGGAATGCAGTTGGAATTGATTTCGCACACAGATGCACGTGGTGATGATATAAAAAACACAATGCTTTCTGAAAATAGAGCAAAAGCAGTTTACAAGTATTTAGTTGAAACGAAAGGAATCGATCCAAGAAGATTAGTGCCTAAGGGAAAAGGAGAATTGGATCCTGCAAAATGGATGGATGAAGCTGGCGTTGAAATCATTTTAACTGAAGCTTACATCAATCAGTTTAAAACGACCGATAAAGATAAATTTGAGCGTTTACACCAAGTAAATAGAAGAACGGAAGGAAAAGTAATCGGTTTGGACTTTAATCCAGAAACTGCACCACAAGCACCGAAAGAATACCTTATCTTTAACAAAAAATAGAAAATGGATTTATTGAATCTCATTTTTCGCTTAGGCGTACTGTTTGCTATCTACGGATTTCTTTGGTTTTTCATCGAATTAGGACTAACCTTTTTACGTGGTGGAAGACAAAAAACGATAGGTGAAAATTACTTAATTAAATCAGTGAAATACTTGTTTTTGGTGAATGTGACTTTCTTATTCTGCTTGGATTTGAATCAAAACAATGTCTCTTTCTACAATGCGATGCCAAGTGCAATCGTTTTGGTGACTTATTTTATTGGTAAACTCCAACAACAGCAACAGCGAGTACAACTTTTCGGTCAGATAAATGCACAAATTCCTCAAACGAACGATTTTAATTTAAAAACCGAAATCATTTTAATTGTTGCGTCGATTGCTTTATTCATCGGGTTTTTATTCTTCCCACAATATGCAAGTAACAACATTGCCAATTGGTTTAAATCAAGCATTTTAGACATCGAATCAACAGTAATAATTGGCTTTATCTTTAAAATTATTGGCTTCTTCTTCTTAGTTGGAATGATAATGAAAATGATAAATGCAATCAACTACATCATTTCTGGTAAGCCAGTTGTTGACATTAAAACAAACTTTAATTCAAACTCAAAGAAAGACGAAGACAAATTTGATGACTTTGAAGAAATTAACTAAAACTAAAACCAATGGATGAAAAAGAATTAATTGAATTATCAGACGAACTCGTTCAAGGTTTAACGAAATTATCTTTGGGTGAAAAACCAGGATTTTTAGCGGGTTCTGTTTATAAAAAACTAAGCAATCACACCAATTTTCACGCGATTAAACAATGCTATATTGAGCATTTAACAGATTTTAAAGGGTCGTATGAAAACGCAACGGAACTTAAAAAATTGACTGATTTCAGGTACAAAATCGTTGAATTGTTCAACGCATAAATTTTGAATGTAATACTTAGATTTATACCTTTAATTACAAAATAATCATTGTTGAGGAAACTAAATTAAATTAAAATGAAACTTAAAAACATTGCAATTAAAAATTTTAGATGTTTTGAAGAAATAGAATTAGATTTTGGATCTAAAACAACTGTATTTATTGGAAAAAACGGCACAGGAAAATCAAATATTTTAAGTGCAATAAGAAGGGGTATGAGTTTTATGTTTGCTGAGGATTCAAAAATTAAAAATGATATTAATTCTTTGAAGGCAAATAATAACAGTGCTGTTAGAAGATTTGAACCCAATGACACACGTATTGATTCATATAAAGAAGGTGGATTTTGTTGGCCAACCTCTATTCAGTATAAAACAACTTTTAACAAAGAACTGATTGAGTGGGAGTTTTACAAGAAAGGGATTTCCAGCAGATTAGACCAATCGTTTTATAAAGACGCAAAGAACAAAGTATTAAACGAATTAAATAATGAAAAAACATTTCCATTATTAGCCTTTTTTGCTGATTCATACCCACACAAAGAAATGAATGTTGGGAAAAATGCAAAAGAATTAGTAAAACTTAAAAAAATGCCGAAAGACTTTGGCTACTACGGATGGGACGAGCATGTTAATTGCAACAATATTTGGTTTTCAAGATTTTTGTTCGCTGAAAATCTTTATAAAGAAAATATTGATCGAATCAACAACTTGAAAAAAACCATCGAAAACCATCAAAACTCATACAATTCTTCAACTGATTTAGAGGAGTTTAAAGATAGATTAGATGAATTAAAAATTAGAGAATCTAACATAATAAATTCCAATCAAGCACTTAATCAAACCTTAGCGATTGAAAAAAATTATATTGCCGAAAAAATTATAAAATTTACTCAACCACTTTCGGAAAATAGAAGTTTTATTAATGATGAATTTGAAATAATAGAAGTCTATTCTAGTCATACTGTTTTGGACAAAAAGCCTAAAATTGTTTTTCAATTCAAAAATGGTAAGTCCATGAATATCGAGACAATGCCGATGGGATATAAAAGACTACTGTCAATTGTATTTGATTTATCTTATCGGTCATTTATATTGAATGGAAATGATCTTGAACCAGAAGGAATTGTAATGATTGACGAAATTGAATTGCACTTGCATCCAACCTTACAGCAAGATGTATTGGAGCGGTTTACACGAACTTTTCCTAAAATTCAATTCATAATTACAACCCATTCTCCTTTGGTTATTAGTAATTTCAGAGTAGATAATGATAAAAACAAACTAATTAAACTAGAAAACAATAATAATATTTACACCAAAGAATATGTTGAAAATATATATGGCTTAGATTATTCAACTAATCTTTCAGAAGTGATGGAGATTGCGCCACGTTCTTCAACTATTGATAAATACATCAATGCCTATTTGTTCCTATTTAGAAAAGAAAAAGTACAAGAAGCGAATAAAATGCTCGATAAACTAAAGGATTATTTGGGTGGTGATATACCGAAACTTCTTCAGAAGGAAATAGAAACTCAAAAAGCAAAAATTCAATAGTTCATGCACTATATTGATAAGTCTTTAAATTCAAAAATTGGAACTGCAATAGTTGATGATTTTCTTGACAAATGTTGGAATGGAAAAGAATATCACGCTGCAAACTACGCTACTTTTTCTAAACCAGAATTTAGAAATTCCTTTGTTGATGTCTTATTGGATGAACAAAAGAATTTATGTTGTTATTGTATGAAGGAACTTCAAAATGACCATAAGACAACCTTAGAACATATAATTCCACAAAATATCAAAAACACAAGCCAATTCAATGAATATTTAACATTTAAAGAGCTTGGAGATAATGTTATAAATAAAATAGACTTTGATCAAAAAAATAAGATTATTCCTCCTTTAAAATACCCTCACGACCTATCATTTCACAATTTGATAGCATCTTGCGATAGTAAAGCTAATTGCAATAATAAAAGAAAGGATGAATATATAAAACCATTAATATACGATACCGATATTCAATTCAAAGTCGAATATGACCGAAAAGGACAAGCTTTTAGTTTAGACTATTTTGATGAACTTGAAACATTAGGGGTTTCAACCAACAAAAATTTGATTCTATTTAGATGGATTTGGGCAGAAATATCAAAAATGAAAGATATTGATGTGAATTCAATAAATGAGGAAACAATTGAAGAAATTTTGTTGACTTTGGAATACCCTCAAAATTTTGAAAGTATAATTGAAAACTTTTTTGATAACCCTTCAAAAAAAACCGATTTATTAAAATATAAGTGGTTTTATAATTATTTTAAAAACGAAACCAACTCATGAATTTTTCCTTCGGAAAAGAATACAAATTGTGCAGTCACAAACAGATTGATTATCTTTTTAAAGAAGGCAAAAAAATCAAAGAATATCCGATTACAATCATTTATTCACCTACCGAATTGCTTGCTACTACGCAATTTCAACTACTTATTTCGGTTCCGAAGCGACTTTTTAAAAAAGCGCACGACCGCAACTATATCAAACGTTGTATCCGCGAGGTGGTGCGAAAAAATAAACACGAATTGGAAACACAACTCGAAACAAACGATAAGAAACTTATTTTTGCAGTCGTTTATACTTCCAAAGAACATCTGGCGTTTTCAGTATTGGAACAGAAATTGGTCAAGGCGATTGGCAAATTAACTTTACAAATAAATCAAAATGATAAAAATTAAATCTTTCATTTTAGTACTCCTTTTTGCTTTCAATTTTGGAGCAATTTCCGTTTTTGGTCAATCCAACGGATTTGAGGTATTGAAGAACCTTGAAATTATGAACCAAATCTATGAGCATTTGGATTTGTATTTCGTGGACGAACCTCAGAATGGTAAACTTTCCAAAACGGGTATTGACGCAATGCTGAAGGAATTGGATCCGTACACTGTTTATTACCACGAATCAAACATTGAAGATTACCGTTTGATGACGACAGGTCAGTATGGTGGTGTGGGTGCATTGGTAAGAAGAATGGGCGATGATACCTATTTCGCGGAACCTTATGAAGGAAATCCAGCACAAAAAGCAGGAATTAAAGCTGGAGATAAAATCGTATCCATTGACGGGAAAAATATGCACAAAAAATCAACGGATGATGTTTCAAGTGCACTGAAAGGCCCGAAAGGAACAACGATTAAAGTGGAAATCGAACGCAAAGGTGAAGGGATTAAAATGATTGACATCACACGCGACGAAATCAAAATTCCAGATGTGCCGTATTCAGGGATTTTGGAGAATAAAATTGGTTATGTGAAATTAAATAGCTTCACACAAACAGCTGCATCGGATGTAAAGTCGGCAATTGAAAAAATGAAAGCCGATGGTATGGAAAAATTGATTCTCGACCTGCGAGGAAATGGCGGTGGATTACTGATTGAAGCGGTGAAAATCGTAAATTTCTTCGTGCCTCGCAACACAGTCGTTGTAACCACCAAAGGTCGTGTGAAGGAAGAAAATCGCGTTTATAAAACCTTGGAAGAACCGATTGCTGAGAATATGAAATTGGTTGTTTTAATCGATGATGGTTCAGCTTCAGCAAGTGAGATTGTGGCTGGAAGTTTACAAGATTTGGATCGCGCTGTGGTTATCGGTCAAACGAGCTATGGAAAAGGATTGGTACAAAGAACGTATGATTTGAAATACGGTTCGAAAGTGAAAATTACCATTGCAAAATACTACACGCCTTCAGGACGTTGTGTGCAGCGATTGGAATATTACGACAAAGAAAATGGAAGTAAACCAAAAGAAGTTCCAGATTCCTTATTGAAAACGTTCCAAACGAAAGGTGGACGAAAAGTAATTGATGGCCGTGGAATTGAACCAGACATCGCAACAGAATTGGAAGATTTAAGTCGTCTTTCTGGAATGTTGTTGACTGGAAATCACATTTTTAATTTCGCAACAGACTATGCAGCCAAAAACCCAACAATTGCCGAAGCGGGAACTTTCAAACTTTCAGATGCTGAATACGGTGAATTTAAAAAATACGTACTAGCACAAGATTTCAAGTACAACACAGCCTCAGAAGAAATGCTCAAAAAAGTGAAGGAAACAGCCGAAAAAGAAGGTTATTTCGAAGATGTGAAATCAGAATACGATCAGATGCTGACGAAATTAACTCCATCCAAAGAAAGAGATTTAGATAAATTCAAAACTGAAATTTCAGAAATGCTAGAAAACGAAATCGTGTCACGCTATTACTTCCAAAAAGGTCGAACGTTGGATTCTTTCCGCTACGACCGAGCACTAAACAAAGCGAAAAGTGTGTTAATGAGCGATACGGAGTATAGTGGGGTTTTGAAGAAGTAGGAATTCTCATCCAAGCTTTTCAATCGTCGCTAGGATGCGTTTTGCTTTAGTTTCTTCTGTTTTTGCGGAATAAATCCTATCAATACTCGCTTTTTGTTCGCCATTCGAAAGCTGTTGGAATTTTTCAAATGTACCTGGAACGTCTAAAAAACATGCTTTCAATTCTTCGGGAATTTCAGTGGGAAGATTGTCTGCAAAAAGAATCACGTGGACAGTGTCTCCCACTTGTTTTTTGATTTTTTTTCTGATTTTAGCTTTCACAGGCAAAAACAATTTTCCATTTCCCATCGGCATCAAGTGATATCCTTTGATTTCAAAACCGTCAATTGTACCACGTACGCGCACCCAACCAAAAGGCGCATTTTTGTCTTGTAAAATCTCAGGAATTTGAGCGAAAGTCCAACCGCCTTTGCCTTGAAGTTTTTCTAATAAATAGGTTTTATTGACGAGTTCTTCAGCCATTTTGATTGCGTATTTTTTCTACTCCAAAAATAAAGCTTCAAACTATTACCAACATTGGGAATTTGCGATTTCACTAAATTTATTGTAACTAATCAGTAACTTCCAACTCAGCAACCACGAACAATGCATTAAGCACGTTTTGTCCGTTTTTTATTGCTGTGTCTGTAATAGAACGTAGGATAGCAAAGTTCATTGCTCCTTC
>JBILQY010000065.1:0-10020 GCA_044372955.1 Crocinitomicaceae bacterium
GTATAACTCCAATTGTTTTGATTTGAAAAAGCTGTGAGTTTTTCATCAAGTTCTAAACAAGCAAAATTGGATAAAATAGGAGAGGAGGGAGCACCTTGAGGCAGACAGTCATTTGTTGTTACTAAATAAGTTAATGCTGACGCAATTTGCGTGTCAAAACAGAATGGTTTTGCTCTGAAAATCAAATAAATCCGTTGGTCAGAAATGGAAGAAAAGAAATCCTTTATGTCCATATTTAAAACATATTTTTTTCCAACGTGTAGCAATGCGTTTTCTACAATATTTGCTTTTAAATTGCCGTCTTTTTTATGTAAAAAAAATCCTTTGGCAGAATCGGGTTTTACACTTGAATAAACACCTTGCAAATGGCGATTTAGTTTTTTTTGTAAATTTTTTAACCTTCCAATTGGTGCATTAATCGCTCGAATACCATTCTTTTTTTTCGGCAAATGATACGTGATATAATTTGGTTTATTAATGATACTTTCTAATTCTAAATGATGGATTTTGAAAAAAGCACAAAGATCACTTGGCCGATCAATAGAAAGTAAGTTTAAAGCATAGCGTTCAAAACTTGTTAGACCAGTTGGTGCATAATCTATGAATGAACCTGAATGTAATATCCTTCTGAAGATGGGTCCATATTTTTCTTTAAGTTCTAAAAGATTATTTTGCTTCATACTATTTTACAAAAAAGCCGTTGACGATTATCTTCGATTTATTTACAATGAAGCGTAGCTTCATGTAAAACAGCACTTATAATAGTGACTATTTTACAGTGTGGGTTGCAGGAACACAACCGCAAGTCTATTTCAGTAAATTCGACTCATAAGTTTCAATCAACGGCTTATATTATTTTGGTTTTAAATTGGCATTTAGTTTTAAAATGGACTATCAGCATCTTTTGGGTCAACAAATGGTTTCCGCTCAAAAACAAAAGGGGTATTTATATCCTTCATAGGTTCGAGTTTCAAAGAAGGAAATGTCAGATGAAAATAAAAACGATCAATTGCACCTGTTCGGTTTTTTACCATAAGTAATTCCAATTGACCTTTTGTGGTGTTGCCATCTTCATCTGTTGTAATACCATAATAATCAGGTCGATAAACAAAAATTACTTTATCGGCATCTTGTTCAATTGCACCACTTTCTCGTAAATCGGAGAGTTGTGGACGTTTATCACCTCCTCTAGTTTCTACCGATCTACTCAATTGAGAAGTGACAATCATACAAATATTTAAATCTTTAGCAATTTTTTTCAAAGTACGACTGATGTAACTAACCTCTAATTCGCGATTGTGTCTGTAACGATTACTGGAAAGCATTTGAAGATAATCTATTGCAATTACCCGAATGCCTTTTTCTCTCACCATTTTTTCACAATAACACCTTAAAGCAAACATTGAATCAAAAGTTGTTTCGCAAATGGAAAGTTGCATAACTTCTAGATAATCAGTTATAAAATTTATCTTTTCCTTATCGATTCTACGTAAGTCCTCCGGTCCTTTGATTGGTAAATCATAAACTAAAACACTTGAAATGATGCGATTTGAAATTTGAACAGCTGTCAATTCAAGAGAAATAAGTAAAACAGGTTCATGTAAGGCAATTCTTCTAATTAAATCTATCAAGACAACTGTTTTTCCCATTCCAGGTCTTCCACCAAAAACAATAAACTCACCTGGGCGAATACCACCAATACTTGCATCAATGTTGTCCCATCCTGTTTTAATAGGTTGATATTGTTTAATTTGGTCGGATAACAAATAATCGTTGAAAATGGAATGAATGCTATTCGTTTTAATAGGAATTGTTTCTGTTGCCTTTCTTTTTTCAATAATTTGCTCCAATTTACTGAACAAGAACGCCTCGTCATCCTCACACATCGTTGCTAATTCTCTTATCTTTTCGGCTAATTTACTTTTCATGTTGTTGCTGTTGCAGAAGCTATTTCAATTATAATACCAATTCAATCTTTCAAGTAAACAAGGAGTTTTTAGTTAAAAAATATATCAATTATTGAAAAGTGTGTGAGATTTTGAGTTAGGATTAATAGAATTCAGGTTATTACTGAAGCTCGATTTTCTTTAGAATAACTATAAATTGAAATATCATCTCAAAACTGCATTTCTTGATTCAAATTCAAAATTTGAGTAAAAGTTACAAAAATAAAAGAAATCACATTAATTGGGTTGGCCTTCAATTTGTTGCCTCTATCTCCTCCACAATCTTCCCTGCATCTTGCTTTAGCATACAATCAAAATGCTTTTTCGGACAGGATTGAAAACCAATTTTTGAACAAGGACGGCAAGAGAGATTCGGAACTTCAAATTGAGAGATCTTTACTTCTTTTTCTGGTTTGTAGGCATACATTCCCAATTCTGGAACAGTGTTTCCCCAAACAGTGATGATTGGCACAGCAAAGCAAGAAGCAATGTGCATCAATCCTGTATCGTTAGTCAAAAGTACTTTTGCTTGGCTCACCAAACTTGCAGATGCCAACAAAGAATGTTTCCCACAGGCATTGTGAATGGGTGTATTGCTCAACTTTTGACAAATACTTTCAGCTTGTGCAAAATCTTCTTTTCCTCCTAGTAAAACGATTGGTAAACTCACTTGACTCAAAATTTCCAAGAGTTTTGGTTCGGGAATTCTTTTGGTAGCAAACTGCGCACCAATGGCAACTGCTAAATAACTTTTTGGTGCTAAGTCATAAGTTGTGGTACAATTTACTGTTTCGGTCGAAGGAATATAAAATTGATTGTTTTTGCTATCGTTTTTTACTCCAATTTGAGCAACTGCTTCGAAATAGCGATCTACCACGTGTTTTTCTGGTAAGCGATTGATTTTAAATTGTGTAAGTAACCATTTTTGGAAATTTAACTTCGGAAAACGGAAGCATTTAACACCCAATTGAAAAGTCAATAAATGGGTTCGTAGATTGTTATGTAAATCAATCACTACATCAAATTGTTCTTGCTTTAACAAGCGAACCGTTTCCTTTAAATCCTTAGTAAGAAAATGGGTTTTGTCTGTGAATTTACACGCCGTAAGAAGGGTTTCAAAATTGGGTTTGGTCAAGTAATGCACTTCGGAATCAGTCACTTGCTCTTTGATGCAACGCACAACCGGAAAGGTTAAAACGATGTCGCCTATGGAAGAAAAACGAATTACAAGAATTTTCACAAGCGTCTAAATTAGTTCAAAAAGTGATTAATCTACGTTTTTGAAAAGTACTTTGTCGCGGTTGACTTGTTCTTTGAGCGTATTGAAAAATTGTTCACGTTCGTTTTCTTCCACGCAATCTGTCGGAAAGGTCAATTGTAAGTTTTCCAAATAATCAAAATAAACTGTTTGCTGGCTGATACTTACTTGACGTAAACCACTCAAATAGATAAGAATAACTTCTCTGTCAGCAACCAAAATTGCTTTAGAGGTAATACCAATTCTAAACAAGTTTTTATGACAGACGATTAAGAAAAGTAAACCTTCTAAACTGAAAAACAACATTACTAAAGAAGGAAACCAAGCAAAAGGAGTTAAGTAATAATAAGCTAAACCCAAACTTGCCATTACTGCCGATTCTAAAATAGTATAAACAATCACTCGGATTTTTCTAGGTGCACTCACTTTTGAATTCCATTTGTATTTCCCTTTTTGGTTAGTCATACGAACACCCATCCATCGACGGATAGTACGGCGCAATGAAATCACCAACAAGATTAATCCTAGTCCAAGAAATCCATAATCTAAGTAAGGTAGTTGTGCAGTTGTTGTTCGAAGGAATTCGACCGGTAAGTCAAATCCAACGTAAATAGACAACAACATTGTCGGTAAAGTAAAAACGAGTAAGAGAACGTTTATAAAACTATTCATTCGGAATGAGTTTCAATTTTTGTTTTAATGTTTCAATTTTTGCGTTCGCGTGTGCTACTTTTTGTTCAACTTCTTTTTTCAATTGGTCGGCACCTTTTGATTTTGCAAAGAAACCAAGGTTGTTTTCTAACTGCATAATTTCTTTTTTCAAGGTGTCAATTTGTTTTCTAAGTTCATTTTTCTCATTCATCAAGCCTTTAGAACGCTCAGGACTTGCCTGCATCGTTTCCATTTTCGCTTGGAAGAGAATCATTTCTTTTTCATTTGCCTCCAATTTTAAAGCGGCATATTTGCTATCCAATGCTTTTTTGAAACGGTCGTAAATTTCATTTTTCTGCTTCATTGGCACGTGACCAATTGCATTAAATTGTTCTGCAAATCCTTTCAAAGTAGCTAACGTTTCTTGCTTATTTTCACTAACAACAAAGGCTTCAATTTGTGCGATTAAATCTGTTTTTGCAGTTAAATTCGTTGCTAATGATTCATCTTGAGCAGCAAAGTGAGCATCTCTTGCATTGTAAAACACATCACAAGCAGCACGAAATTCAGCCCATAATTTGTTTTCAAAACGATTTCCAGCCGAGCCAATTTGTTTCCATTTCTTTTGAATAGTAACGATTTTGTCAGCAGTTGTTTTCCAATCAGTTGAAGTATTAATAGCTTTGATAGCGTCAACAAGTGCACGTTTTTGGTCAGCATTTGCTTTGTAAACGTCGTCGATAGATTTGTTAAATTCTTTTTTCGCAGCGAAAAATGTATCACAAACACCACGGAATTCTTGCCAAATCGCTTCGTTTTCTTTTTTCGGACCAAAACCAATGTGTTTCCAAGCCTCTTGAATCGCTAAAACTTTTTCTGTTTTTGCGTCCCAATCTTTTGATTTATCTAATGCTTCGAGGTTGGAAATTTCTTCTTTTAGTTGTTCAACAAGCGCTCGTTTTTTAGCTAAGTTTTCTAGCAAAACGGTGCGTTGCTCGTCGTAGAAGTGATTGATTTTTTCGTAAATCGATTTTACTGCTTCCCAATAACTTGCTTTTAATTCTTCCCATTGCTCATTATGAACTGGTCCAATTCCTTCCCATTCATCTTGCAAGGTACGCAAAGAAGCTTCGATATCACGGATGTTTTTAGAGCTATTTCTCAAGGTTTTCAAGTTGAAGATAACTTGCTCTTTCAACTGTGTATTTTTCTTGTAATCGTTTTCTTTTAGCTCTTTGTAAATACTAATTGTGTGGTAAAACAACTCCACGTAGCGCGAATATTCTTTTTGAACTTCATCTCTTTTTTCACGTGGAATATCGCCAATTTTTTTCCAAGTTTCATGAATTTCTTTCTGAGTAGCGAAAGCGGAGCCGATATTTTCTTCGTTTGCAATTAAATCTTTCAAACGTGTAATTAAATCTCTTTTCTGTTTCAGATTTCCAGCTTCGAATGCATTTTTAAGTTCCAATTGAGCTTTACGCTTTTCTTGGACTTCCTTGTAAACGGTATAAAATGCTTCTTTAATCGCCTTAAAATCTTTCTCTTCAACTGTTTCGCCCTTATCAGCAGCTTCCAAACGTTTAATTTGGTCAAGGCGCTCTTCTTCAATCATAAAATCTTCAAATGAAGTTTTCAATGCTGAGATTTCGCGACCGCTTCCGATTAAATCTTCTTGTGCTAAGAAAGCTGTAATTTGTTCTAGAAAATTCATGTTTTCCATAATTTATATCACCTGATTCATTTCAAAATTCGCTAAGGAAACAAATTGTTCCAAGCGTTGATTTAAGTCATTTGTTGTAATTTGTGTCAATCGTTCTGTGCCAAATTTCTCTACGCAAAAAGAGGCTAAAGCAGAACCAGAGATAATTGCACGTTTCATATTTTCGAACGAATAATCATCTGTTGCGGCAATGTATCCCATAAATCCACCGGCAAATGTGTCTCCAGCTCCAGTTGGGTCAAATACATCTTCCAATGGTAAAGCAGGTGCGAAGAAAATATTTTCTCCATGGAATAATAAGGCTCCGTGTTCACCTTTTTTGATAATCAAGATTTTAGGACCCATTTCACGGATTACTTTTGATGCTTTCACCAACGAATATTCTTTTGACAATTGGCGTGCTTCTTCGTCATTGATGATCAAAACGTCAACAAGTGCCATGGTTTTTTTCAATTCATCCATTGCGATGTCCATCCAAAAATTCATGGTATCCATTGCGATTAATTTCGGACGATTTGGCAAACGCTCAATAACTTTACGTTGTACATCTGGACTTAAATTTCCAAGCATCAAATACTCAACATCTGAATACTCAGCCGGAATAATAGGATCAAAAGTTCCCAAAACATTCAGTTCTGTGATAAGTGTGTCACGCGAATTCATGTCGTTGTGGTATTTTCCAGACCAAAAGAATGTTTTTTCACCTTGTTTGATTTGAATACCTTTCGTATCAATTCCTTTTGAGTTCAAATAAGCTAAAGTTTCACTCGGAAAATCATCACCAACAACGGAAACTATTCCTTGATCTTGAACAAAAAATGAGGAAGCTAATGAAATAAAAGTTCCTGCGCCACCAACAATTTTATCGGTTTTTCCGAAAGGTGTTTCAATCGCATCAAAGGCTACACTTCCGACTGTTAATAATCTCATACGTTTAATTTAAGGGTGCAAAGATAGGGAAATAAAAAATGGGAGTAACTAATTTAGCCACTCCCATTTCTACTATTTTATGAAGATTTTACTCCATTTTTTCTTTTTCTTTTAATAATTGTTTTCTCAACGCTTCAATTGCCTCATCTGTTGACTCTTCAAAAGACTTTGTTTGTCTTTTTGCGAACAACTCTTTACCAGGAATATTCAATTTGATTTCGGTGATTTTGTTCTCTTTTTCTTTGTCTTTATCTAACCTCAAGAATACTTCAGCATTGATAATTCTTTGACTGAAATGTCCTAATTTATCCAATTTTTCTTGAATGAAATCAAGTAGTTTTTGATCTGCTTTAAAATGGATAGAATGCATTTGAATTTCCATGATTTTTACTTGTTGTGCCCACGTGGGTGAGCTTGTGAATAAATAGCATTTAATTTTGCAAACGAATTGTGTGTATAAATTTGAGTCGCAGAAAGATTGGCATGACCTAGCAAATCCTTCAATGTTTCCAAACCTGAACCGTTGTTCAGCATGTGAGTCGCAAAAGTATGTCTCAAAATATGCGGACTCTTTTTATCCAAACTTGTCGTCAGACTAAGGTAGTAATTTATTTTACGGTACACAAGAACACTGTATAATTTATTGCCATTTGGTAGCACGAAAAGTTGTGAAGTTTCACCTATTTCTTTGTGTTTCAAGCTTAAGTAAGCATTAATTTTAATACACAAATTTTGTGAAATCGGTATGATTCGTTCTTTATTTCGTTTTCCTAGCACTTTGATTTGCGTTTGAGCGAAATCTTTTTCTTTTAATTCAATTAACTCACTCAAACGAATTCCTGTTTGGTAGAACAACTCAAACATTAATTCATCGCGCATTCCTTCAAAGGTGTTTGCGAAAATTCCTTCCAACTTTACTTGTTCCAATTCAGATTCTTTTGCAAATACAGGCAAACGTTTTTCGTTTTTAGGGCCTTGTATTTTTTGCATTGGCGAACTACTGATGATACCTTCTTTTCGCAACCAACGAAAATAGGTACGTAGGGAAGCAATCTTTCGATTAACTGATTTACTTTTCAATCCTTTTTCCATCAAATCTACAATCCATGAGCGAACAGTGGTAGATTTTATAGCATACATTTCTGATTCTGTGGTGATTGCGATAAATTCAGCGAATTGTTTCAGGTCGTTTTCATACGCGACCACTGTATGTTCGGAAAAACGTTTCTCAAAACGCAGATAATCTATGAAGTTTTCGAACATAAAAAAAGGGAGTCGTTAAACTCCCTTTACGTATCTTTTAAGACAAAGTTACAATTAGATTTCTGCAGATTGCATTCTTTGTTTGTATGCTGCTCTGATCACAAGTTGACGACGAGAAATCGATGGTTTTTCAAACTCTTTACGTGCACGTAATTGTTTCATTACATTCGTTTTTTCGAATTTTTTCTTGTACTTTTTCAACGCTCTTTCGATGTTTTCGCCTTCTTTAATTGGAATGATTAACATATAATTTTTTTTTTAAAATTTTCAACTTGGGGACGCAAAGATATACTAATTTCAATAATTCACAAGGATTATTTTAAAATTTCTCTAGAAATCACCACTTTTTGTATTTCAGACGTTCCTTCACCGATAGTCATCAAGCGTGCATCGCGTAAAAACTTCTCTGCTGGGTACTCTTTTGTGTAGCCATAACCACCCATAATTTGCATTGCTTCGTTACCACATTTTACGGCAACTTCACTCGCATAATATTTAGCAAACGCTCCTTGTTTAGTTAAATTTTGCTTTCTATTTTTCAAATCAGCTGCTTGGAAAGTCAACAATTCAGCTGCTTCTACTTCTGTAGCCATATCTGCTAATTTAAAAGCAATTGCTTGAAATTTAGAAATTGATTGTCCGAATTGCTCTCTTTCTTGTGCATATTTTAATGCTGCTTCATAAGCTCCTCTTGCTACACCACAACTTAAAGCTGCGATAGAAATTCTTCCGCCATCCAAAATTTGCATTGCTTGTTTGAAGCCCATACCAATTTGACCAATTACTTGTGACTCGTGAACACGAACGTTATCAAAAATCAATTCAGCTGTTTCGCTTGCACGCACACCAAATTTCTCTTTGATTTTTACTGCTGAAAAACCAGGAGTTCCTTTTTCGATGATGAAAGCTGTAATTCCGTTGCTATCCAATAATTCACCTGTTCTAACTAAAACAACTGCAACATCTCCAGAAAGACCATGCGTAATCCAGTTTTTAGCGCCATTGATTACCCAATGATCACCATCTTTAACAGCTGTTGTTTTCATACGCATCGCATCAGAACCTGTATTTGGCTCTGTCAATCCCCAAGCACCGATAAATTCACCTGAAGCTAAAAGCGGCAAGTATTTTTTCTTTTGTTCTTCTGAACCATGGTAATAAATATGACCTGTACACAATGAGTTGTGCGCTGCAACACTCAAACCTACTCCACCACACACTTTTCCAAGCTCCATAAGTGCAGTTGCATATTCAAAATAAGTGAAACCTGAACCACCGTATTCTTCAGGAATGTAGATTCCCAATAGACCTAGTTCGCCCATTTTTTTCATAACGTCTACAGGGAAAATTTCTTCGTCGTCCCATTTTTTCATATTCGGACGGATTTCTTTTTCTGCGAAGTCACGCACCATTTGCGTGATCATTTTTTGATTTTCGTTTAATTCGAAGTTCATTTTTTATTGATTTTTGTTGATGATGATTAAAACGTTATTAAGCTGCTAATGTTCTCTGTATGAGGAATTAGTTTTTCCTCTCCATTCAGAAAACTCAAGCCAACTAAGAAATTGAAGCCAGCAACTTCTCCACCACATTTTTTAACCAAAGCTGCTGCTGCATCTGCAGAACCACCAGTAGCTAATAAATCGTCGTGAATTAAAACGCGTTGTCCGGGAAGCACCGCATCGTCGTGAATTTCAATCACAGCACTACCGTATTCTAGGTCGTAAGCGTGGCTTGTTTTTTTGTAAGGTAATTTCCCTTGTTTTCTGATGAGAATAAAAGGTATTCCTAGTCGCATTGCAAGCGGATAGCCGAATAAAAATCCACGGCTTTCAATTCCTGCAATTGCTTCAATCTTTTCCTCGCGGTATTGTTCGAATAAGTGTTCAACGATTTCAATTGACAATTTTGCATCGAGCATAATAGGAGAAATGTCTTTGAATAAAATTCCTGGTTTTGGAAAATCAGGTACATCGCGAATGGCTGCGACTAATTTTTCTTGAAGTGTCATTCTACAAAGATAAGTAAGGGATTAATTTCTCAAAGGTTTCTGCATCAATTAATTTCGATTCTTGAATTTCATTGATGTTGTTGAATTTTGTGCGTTGTGCCCGCATTTTAACGATTGAATTTGCTTGACTCCAATTGAGATACGGATGGTTTTTTAATTCTTCGACAGTTATGTCATTGATATTTAATCGTTTAATTTTTGTTTTGTCAATTTCGATTTGTGGAGTTAAATTGTCATA
>JBILQY010000066.1:0-10002 GCA_044372955.1 Crocinitomicaceae bacterium
CCTGAAAAACAATCTTTTATCATTGTTAAAGATAATCATAAAAGACGATTAAAACAAGTTATTTTATTGATTATCAGATATTTAAATGTAAATTATTAAACATTATTTTGTGTATAAAGATTAGCCTTTTAGTCGGAATGACTTTTAGTGTGGATGATTTGGCGAAAATGCTTTGCATTTTCGAATTTTTCTTCTAATCTAAAGTTATTCAGAGCAAAGTGAGAAATCCATTTAAATCTAAACAACAAAATATTATTACAAACAAATGACAAATAAAGCTATCCTTCGCATTATCTTTGTCGGCTAAAATAAAACAGTATGAATAGTTGGTTTACAGTTAAAGTAAAATATACCAAACAATTAGAAAATGGAACATTCAAACGTGTTTCAGAACCTTATTTATTAGCTGCGATGACCTTCACAGACGCTGAAGCTCGCATCTATGAAGAACTAGGAACTACCATTCGTGGTGAATTTTTGGTAACAGGAATCGCACGCACAGATATTCACGATATTTTCCAATACGACGAATCAGACACTTGGTTCAAGGCCAAAATTTCTTACGATAAATTGGAAGAAGAAGGTGATAAAAAGAAAACGATTTCTCAAAACTTCTTAGTTTCTGCTGAAACAGTAAAAGAAGCTTATGAACGCATCGTAGAAAGTCTTTCAACTTTAATGATTGATTATCAAATCACTCAAATTATTGCATCACCAATTGTAGATATTTTCCCATACAATGATAGCGAAGTTGAATCGCCAGCAGCAAAAAGAATACTGCCAGAAATTGAGCACGAACCAAAAGCTGCAGGTAAAGTTTTTAGTGCCTCAGGTTCTGATATTGATGATTTCGATGACGATTTAATCGATGATGACGATAAGGTTGCAGAGTTGGATTCAGAAGAATTTGAAGAAAGTGAAATAACGGACGAATATTCAAACGAAGACGAAGATTAATGAGTGAATGGCTGAAAAAATTGCGCGATGAACACGGAGACTTTGACAAAGGGTCACTGGAAATTACTGCTGGAAAAAAACCTTTTCATTTGTTCTCGGAATGGTTTGATGAAGCTTATCACGTCAAAGAAAATGAACCCAACGCTTTTGTGTTGAGTTCTGTCGATAAAGAAACGCTTCAAGCAAGTTCTCGCATTTTGTATTTGAAAGAATTACTCGATGAAAAATTCATTTTTTATACCAATTACAACAGCCAAAAAGGGAAAGAATTAGCTGAAAACCCTAAAATGTCTATGTTGTTTTTTTGGTCAACTTTGCAACGCCAAGTGCGCATTGAAGGTTCGGTTGAAAAAGTGGAAGCTTCGGTAAGTGACGCCTATTTCGCCTCTCGTCCACGTGAAAGTCAGTTGGGAGCATGGGCATCTCAGCAGTCAGAAATCCTTGAAAACAGAGATGATTTAATCACGCGGTTGGAATCATTAGAAAATCAATTTCCGAATGAAGTACCTCGTCCATCGCATTGGGGAGGTTACGCTTTAAGCGCCACTCACATTGAATTTTGGCAAGGTCGTCCGTCGCGTTTACACGATCGTATTGTTTACGAACGCACCGCTGACGATTGGAAAATTTACCGTAAAAATCCTTAATGAAGCGATTCCAACCTTCTATTCATACACTCGCAAATGGTGTGCGTGTTGTTTATCTTCACGTCCCGAATCAAGTTGCTCATTTAGGTTACTTTTTTGCAGCAGGCTCCCGTTTTGAAACAGAAAATCAAGTGGGCTTGGCGCATTTCTTAGAACATTGTGTTTTCAAAGGAACGCAAAAGCGCAAAGCAATTCATATCCTTTCAAGAATCGATTCTGTTGGTGGAGAATTAAATGCCTACACAGCAAAAGAAGAAATGTGTTTACATGCTTCGTTTTCGAAAGAACATACAGCAAAAGCCATTGATTTATTGTCCGATATTTCCATTCATTCGATTTTCCCACCAAAGGAAATTGAAAAGGAAAAAGAAGTCATTCTCGACGAATTAAATTCCTATATGGACAGTCCTGGAGAAAAGATTTTTGATGATTTTGAAGCAGAATTATTTAAAAATCATCCACTTGGAAATAATATTTTAGGGACGAAAGAAAGTGTCGAAAGTTTCACTAGAGCTGATTTAGAAAACTTTGTTGGTTCTTATTTCACAGCTGACAATTTGGTGATTTCTTTTGTTGGAAATGTCTCTTACTCTCGATTAGAAAAGCTACTTTTAAATTCGTTGGAAGGAATTCCATTGACAGCTCAACGAAACGAAGTTGTGCCTTTTTTAGATTATAAACCTTTCCATATCCGAACGAAAGAAGCTAATTATCAAACTCACGGTGTAATTGGTGGAATGGCTCCGAGTTACAAAAGTGAGAGTCGCATCCCGATGTCTTTGTTGATTAATTTATTGGGAGGTCCTGCTTTAAATTCGCGTTTGAATTTGACCGTTCGAGAAAAATATGGTTTAGCTTATACAGTTGAAGCAAGTTATAATACTTACGCTGATACTGGTTTTTGGCAAATTTATTTAGGTTCAGAATCTAAAAATATCGACAAAGCGATTGAGTTGATTTATAAAGAAGTTAAATTGCTGGAAACAAAAGAATTAACTTCCATTCAATTACACCGAGCAAAAGAACAGCTGAAAGGACATTTAGCTTTAGGAATGGATTCTAATTCTGGATTGATGCAAGGTTTAGGAAAAAGTATGTTGGCATTTAATCAAATTGATACTTTGCAGGAAATGCACCAAGAAATTGATAAAATCACCAGTAAACAATTATTGGAAATGGCAGCTACTTTTATGAAAAGAGACAGTTGCTCCGAGTTGATTTTTGATTGTTAGAAACCTTATTTCACTCCTCCCGCTTATCCAATCCATCAAAATGACGGAAATAACTCAAAAACAAAGATTGACTCATAAGTTTAGCTTTTCTGAAATCTTTCTTAGAAAATGTATTTTGACCATATTGTTTACTATCGAAATTGTAAAGTAATCTTCCTTTTGGATGAATAAAACCGTAACCGCGAATTGTTGCATGAAAGGCAAATTCCTCCACATTCGGGCTTAATAAATCCTTACTAAAAAGATACTGTTCGTTTGGCATTCTTAATTGATGCATCAATGTAGCCGCTAGATCAGCTTGTGAGCCAATATTTGTAACTACTTTTCCGCGTGCTTCTTTTAATATTGGTTCTCCGTAGATTAAAATCGGAATTCTAAAAAACTCAGTGGTGTAAGGCATTTCAACTGCTTGCGAACCGTGACTGTGGTCTGCCACAAAAATGAAAATTGTGTTTTTATACCACTTTTGTTTTTTAGCTTTTTTGATAAAATCACCCAAACATTTATCGGCATAAACCATTGAATTCATAAAATCAGCCTCTGCACCTGAAAATTTTCCCTTCCCTTTTTTTGGATAATCATACGGTGAGTGCGTACTTCCTGTAAAAGCGCAATGCATAAAAGGTGTTTTGGAACGATTGATATTTTTGAGAAAAAAGCGATACAAATCTTTATCAAAATAATTCAATTTTCCTTTTGGTAAGCCAGCAGGAAAGTTATTTTCATCCATCACTTTATCAAAGCCGTGCTCAACGATGAAACTTTGAATATTTCCGTATTTCAAATCACCACTAAATAAATAAGAAGAAGTATAACCTTGCTTTTTCAAGTCTTGATTAATCGAACGAATCTTTCTGTGTTTTTCGGGATAAAGGGAAATTGCAACCTCTGGAATCCCTGGATAACCTGCCAAAATGGAAGTGTTGCCAATTTCTGAAGTGGTATTGGTTGCGTAAATGTTAGAAAATAACACACCATTTTCAGCCAATTTATCAAAATTCGGAGTCGCGCCTTTTGTTGGACTTAAACAGCCGATTGCATTTGCTGTCCAGCTTTCAAGAATCACAAAAACCAAATTCGGCTTCGAATCTTCCAAAATGTAATTACTGTGATTTCGGTCAAAAGAAAAGAGTGATTTCGTTACTTTTTCTGCTAAACTTGGACGAATCGTTGGGAGAATATCCTTGAAATCTGTTTTGAAAAATAAGAAATAACTATTGCCAAAAAAGTAGGTGGAATTGACGGATAAATCGTTTAGCTTTTGATTTTTTGAGTAGTAAGCAGCGTCAATATTTATTGGAATTTGTTGCCATCCACCTCTTGCGAAAAGCAGTGAAAAACTTAGGATAAGAATCGTTGTAAAACTTAAAATCGCACTTCTAAGTAAGGAATTTTCAGATTTTAATGTTGGAATATTGTTGTGAATTAGCTTCTTATAAATTAAAAAATTGATTCCTAATTCGAGGAGGAGCAGTACAAAAAACCAAATTGTAGAAGCGTAATCCGCAGTTCGCACCACTTCATCTGGATTTGAAAGGTGCATAAAAACCCGCGAAGTCAATTTATGATTCCATTCAAAGTAAGCGTTAATTTCAGCGCTGTGAATAGCTGATACAACTAGTGTTAAAGTTCCGAAAACGAAGTAAAATAGTGCTTTAGTCCATTTGTTTTGGAAAAAAGAAAGTACTAACAAAAGTAAAATGATTGGTCCTGAAAGAAAGGCTGCTGTAGCTAAATCCAAGCGAAGTGAATGATAATAAACACCCAAATAATTCCATAAACCATTCTCAAAAACATCGCGATGCAATAAAGAAAAAACCAAACGTTGAGAAGCAAAAACTAAAAACCAAAAGAAAAATAAGTAGGCCGTAGTTTTTAATAAGGGAATTGCTTGTTTCACGCGGTAAAAGTAAGGATTCTGTTGGTTTGTAGAAAGCAGATAAACAAGTTAGGAGGTTTGGAAATAAAAGTTACTCAGTTCAAAGTAATTTCAAGTCAGTAAAACTCATTTTTCTTCCGTTCATGTAATTAATATTCTCTTCACATTAATTGTGAATTGATTACAAATTAATATGTCGAATTTTGCATCCTCAAATAATGACATTTTAATATGCGTTTTCAAGCTACACTACACAATTCAAATCGAGTTTTAATTCTCATTTTTAGCTTCTTTTTTGCATCTAATTTGGTAAATGCCCAAGCTTCAAAATTCACTGTAAGCGGAACTATTAAAGACAGTACTTCTGGTGAAACATTGCTTAGCACTGCCGTTCGTGTAAAAGAACTAAGTAACGTTGGGGTTTATTCCAATGAATATGGATTTTATTCATTAACTATTCCTGAGGGAAATTACACGCTCGTTATCAACTCATTTGGTTTTGCGAAAAAAGAAATCCCAATTCAGTTGACAAAAAACCTAATTGTGAACATTGATTTAACTAAACCTAAATTAGACAAAGTTCAAGAGCTTCAGGAGGTTAAAGTGACCGGTACAAAAGAAAATAAAAATGTTTCTGGTGCTGAGACAGGAATGGTTAAAATGGACGTGAAAGCATTGGAGAAAATTCCAGTTTTTGCTGGCGAAAAAGACATAATTAAAACTTTTACCTTAACTCCAGGTTTTAAAACGGCTGGAGAAGGAAACTCTGGTTTTTTTGTTCGCGGTGGAGCTGCCGATCAGAATTTAATTTTATTAGATGAAGCACCTGTTTATAATGCTTCTCACTTACTTGGTTTCTTTTCAACTTTTAATTCTGATGCTTTAAAAGAAGTAACACTTTACAAAGGAGGAATGCCATCGCAATATGGTGGGCGTACTTCATCGGTTTTGGATATCAAAATGTTAGACGGGAACGATAAAAAACTCCATGTTGGTGGAGGTGTTGGAATCATTTCTTCGCGCTTAAGCGTTGAAGGACCGATTGTAAAAAACAAAGGATCTTTTATGATTAGTGGTAGAAGAACGTATGCTGATGTTTTCTTGAAACTAACAGAGGAATTTAAAGACAATCGCTTGTATTTTTACGATTTAAACTTAAAAGCTAATTATAAAATCAATGACAAAAATCGCATTTTCTTGTCTGGCTATTTTGGTCAAGACAATTTAGGTTTAGGTGAATTATTTGGAATTAACTGGGGAAATGCAACGGGAACAATTCGTTGGAATTCAGTTCTTAGTCCGAAATTGTTTTCTAACACCTCCTTTATATTCAGTAATTACAATTACAAAATTGGAATCAACACAGGAACTTTGGCTGTTGATATCCGTTCAAAAATTCAAGATTTCAATTTGAAACAAGATTTTACTTACATCATCAATCCAAAAAACAAATTGAAATTTGGGGCAAACGCCATTCACCATACAATAACACCGGGACAAATAGAATCAAATGATCCGAATTTTGCTTTCGAAGAATTGCAAGACCGATTTGCATGGGAAAATGCAGGTTATTTCTCACATGAATGGAATCCAAGTGAGCGTTTAAGTTTCATTTATGGTTTGCGAGCAACCAACTTCTCATTGATGGGTGCTGGTGAATTCTATTCATTTGACTCAGAAGGAGAAGTGACTCAAACTACAACTTTTGAAAAAGGCGAAATCGTTCAAAATTACTTTAATTTGGAGCCGCGATTTACCTCATCGTTTATGGTTGACAGTGCTAGTTCATTCAAATTAGGTTATGCACGCAATGTTCAAAATTTACACCTCATTAGTAATTCCACCTCCTCTACTCCAACGGATTTGTGGATTCCAAGTAGCGCGAATGTAAAACCTGAAATTTCAGACCAATTATCATTCGGATACTTTAGAAATTTCTTCAATAACCGTTATGAATTAAGCGTCGAAGGTTACTACAAAGACATGCAAAATCAAATCGACTACAAAGATGGAGCGAGTACAATTGCAAACGATAAAGTAGAAGGTGAATTGCTTTACGGAAAAGGCCGCGCTTATGGAGTGGAGTTATTTTTTAAAAAGAAATATGGTCGTTTCAATGGTTGGATAGCCTACACGCTTTCGCGCACTGAAAAACAAATTGATGGTATCAACAACAGCGAATGGTATGCAGCGCGTCAAGATAGAACGCATGACCTTTCTCTTGTTGGAATTTATGATATCAACGATAAATTATCCGTTTCTGCTACCTGGGTTTTCTATACAGGAAGTGCAGTTACTTTTCCTTCGGGTAAATACTATATCGACGGGAATATTCAATGGCTTTACACCGAACGAAATGGATACAGAATGCCAAATTATCACCGTTTGGATTTAAGTGTAACTTATTACAACAAAAAAACTGATAAATTTGAGAGCAGCTGGAATTTTGGGATTTACAATGCTTATGCACGAGAAAACGCTTGGACGATTTCCTTCCGTGAAAGCGAAACTGATCCAACAAAAACAGAAGCAGTACAAATTGCCCTTTTTCGTTTAGTTCCTTCGATTACTTATAATTTTAAATTTTAATCATGAGAAATAGTTTATACATCCTCGGATTTTTAGTTGCTGCCTTTGGCTTATTTAGCTGTGAAAAAGTTATTGACATTGAGTTCAATGACAGTGAAGCATTGCTTGTTATTGAAGGTGAATTAACCGACGACCCTTCTACCCCACAAACAATTACGATTTCAAAAACAACAGACTTTCAAACTACAAATGATCAATTATTTGTTTCTGGTGCAGTTGTTTTAATCAGTGACGATGCGGGAAATTCAGTTTATTTAACGGAAACTTCACCAGGGAAATACCAAACAACCACTTTAGAAGGGATGCCAGGAAGAACTTATAGTTTAACCGTAACATATGATGGGAAAGTATATACTTCAATTTGTAAAATGCCTGTAAGAACAACTGTAGACAGTTTAAGTATTTTGAAAACATTAGGATTCGGCGGTGTGAGTCGTTCGGTGGTTCCCCATTTTCAAGATCCTCCAGGAAAAGGAAATTACTACCGCGCTAGAATGTATATCAACGGTGAGTTTATAGAATCGTTTATTTACGATGATGAGTTTTTAGATGGAAACTACAATGATCAAGGTTTACAATCCTTTAACCAAGAGATTCGAAAATTTGATACGGTAGGACTTCAATTAATGAATGTAGATGAAAACGTACATTTTTACTTTGAAAGTTTAGCTGCAAATAGCAGTGGTCCCGGTGGTGGTGTTGCTTCACCTGCCAATCCAAAGTCAAACATCAAAGGAGGAGCTTTAGGTTATTTCAGTGCCCATGCCTCTCAATTTCAAACGATTATTTCTGATTAAACACTGAAGTAACTTCATCCATTGCTGCTACGCCAAAGGAATCATTGTTCCATGCTTTAATCGCTTTATTTTGTTCTGATAAAACAAAAGTTGGATAACTACCTTTGGAAATAATTGATAATTCCTCTGAAAATTTTCCTTTTAGTTTAACACTTGCAGTTTTTCCTACTAATTTTTGATATTTCAATTTAACTTTTAAGTCTGTACTTAAAACCCAATATTCAATTTTTATTGACGGAGTTTTCATCTTTAAAACTTTACTTGTTTCAATTGACTGAATACAATAGGGACAATTAGCTAAAGCAATTATCGTAAGTTGTTTATTCTTTGGGAAGTCAATTTTTGACTCAACGGGGTAAGAATTATTAGAAAAATCGCCTTCATAAATTGGATGAATGGTAAAATAAATCAAGAATGGCAAAACGAATAAAATCAAACCAATCAATGATTTAAAAGCTTTTCCCATTCTACTTTCTTTCATTTTTTTTAAAAAAAGTAACGTCGAAATTAAACCAAGAATAACAAATAAAAGGTAAGGTACTATTTTACTTAGCGTAAACGATAAACCTAGATTTAAAAAAAAACTTTCCATAATGTGTAAAAATAAAAAAAGTGGGCTGTTATACCCACTTTAAAGTTTAAAAAAATCTTTTAGATTACTTTAATTCGCAAGTTCCACCAAAAGTAGAGTATTGTGCTTTCCAAGTATCACAAGCAGATTCTGCATCTTTTTTCTTAACATCAGGAAGAGCTAAAGTTTGGGTTTGCTCACCAATTCCTTCAATTGTATAAGTACAAGAACATGTGTAATCTTTCTTGCAAGAAGAAAGAGAAACTAAAGCTACAGTTACAGCAGCGATTGACAATAATTTTTTCATGTTAAATAATTTTAAAATTTGTCAAAATTAATCAATTGTAAATCTTTAATATATACGTAGAAATACCTGTTTTTTACTATAAATTTTGATGCAAAAACCAAGATAAACAAGCTTTATTGATTGACTAAAAAAAAGAAAGTTTAGTTGAAAAATCAAAATTTTGTCCTTTGATAAAAGCGCTATCAAACTACCCCAAAATAAAAAAGTGGGCTTTTATACCCACTTTCACATTCAATTTATTTTTCTATTTCCTAATCAATTGAACAACTACCACCAACTGTTGCGTAAGTTGTCGTGTAAGTGTCACATGATTCTTTAGCATCTGATTTTTTCATATCAGCTAAAGTAATTTTAAGATCAGGAGTACCAGCACCAACACCAGAAAATTTACATGTACATGTGTAATCTTTCTTACATGAAGAAAGAGAAACTAAAGCTACAGAAACTGCAGCAAAGGCGAAAAATCTTTTCATAATTATTTTTTTTGATTTCTCAAATTTAATAAAGCTTTTGAAACTAACAGTGTTGATTTCGAAAGTTTAATTGTTAAATTTTTGATTTGCGATTAATTGTACACCCTTTCAAAATTCAATCTATATCAATTGATTGATTTACATAACCCTTTCCGTTAATCTTAAGGATTTTAATAAAATCTTAAAAAATCTTGCAGCCACAAAAGTATCTTTGAATATTACAAAAAGTAGATCAGAATTTGTTATGAAAAACAATAATTGTGATTTAAACTAGGATAAATAACTTGAATATTAAACCACTCCAAACAAATCCTTTACACCAAAAACTCTTGAAATTGTAAATCCTTCAGCGTATTTCATTCCCGCAGGTCGTCCCATATTTAGCATTCTACCTTTGATAAAATCGAAAAACTCTTCTCCAGAAATTGGTGTGTTTGGCTCTGGACTATTTGGGTCGTAGAATTGCGTTTTAAATGCTTTTATGACTTCGATTTTACGTTCAACAAAAGGCGTAACATCAATTACGAAATCTGGTTCAATATAAAAATCT
>JBILQY010000440.1:0-2564 GCA_044372955.1 Crocinitomicaceae bacterium
TGTAGCTCCTAAATATTGGAATGAAAAAAAACAGCGTGTAAAGATAACTATGGAATTTGAAAATGCAAACGAAATAAACGATAAATTAGATTCCCTTGAAAACGTAATGGATTCTCTCATGAAAAAGTACAGAGATGAAAACTATTATCCAGGTCCCGAGAGAATTAAATTAGATTTGATAAAACAAAATGAAGTTCCGATAAAACATAGAAAAGCTAAAACGTTTTGGGATCATTTTAACGACTTTGTAGAACAAAAAAGAAAAGAGAAGTCAGATGTTAGAGATTACCATAACTCTTTACGAAAGCATTTATTGAAAGTAGAGTCTATCCTTGGCATCAATTTAAGTTTTGCACTTATATCCAGTGAATCAGGTGAATTTAATGAAGAATGGTCGAATTACTTATCATTCGTTGCTATAAATTCTCAAGGTGAACCAGGCTTGTTACCAAATACAATTGGAAAACAAAATAAGAATATAAAAGCATTTTTAAACTGGTGTTTTGATCGAAATATCGTCAAGAAATTTAGCATCAAATGTTTTCCAACCATAATGGAAGATGTTGACAAAGTTTATTTAACTGACGAAGAATTGGAGCGAATTGAATCACTTGAACTCAATGATACACATGAAGCGATTGTACGTGATCTGTTTTTGGTTGGGTGTGAAACGGCGTTACGCTTTTCTGATTTCATCCAAATAAAGCCGTATCAAATAAAAAATGATCGGTTATACATTACCCCTAAGAAGACCAAAGGAACAAATGTAAAGCAACTTATTATTCCTATGAGTCAAAGATTCATGAGAATTTATGATAACTACGAAGGAACACTACCGAATTATGAACGCAATTCCTTAACACGTTTTAATAAAACAATTCGACTGATCTGCGCCCAAGCAAATATAAATGAACAAATTATTTTCAACAGAAATGTAGCCGGAAAAACTGTTTTAATTGAAAAATTAAAATACGATGAAGTTTCTTCACATACCTGCAGAAGAACCTTCTGTACCTTGAAATTTTTGAAGGGTATGCCTGCGCAAGCAATAATGAAATTCAGCGGTCATCAAACGGAACGAAACTTTTTAAAATACCTTAAGCTCGATGCTGAACTTACAGCCACAAAGTACAAAGGATTCTTTTAAGAATTACTGAAAATTTGGTTTAAATTAACTTCAAATCAGTTTCATTTTAGCTTCAAATTAGCCTAAATTCAACTTCAAGCTAGTTTCAAGTTGGTCTCAATTTGGATTCAATTTAACTTGAAGTTAAAGTTAAGTCAAAACAACAGAAAAAATAAACTATTCAATATCAATTATTTAGGCAAAATAATCCCCGAAAAGAAAGCAATTTTCTTCTTTTAACCCGAAAAAGTTCATATATCCTTGAGGAAGTAAAAAAAGCCAATCTATTTTTGGAAAAAGTTTTTTATACAATTATGCAATTGAGAATTAAACTTCAATTTCTTATGAAGACACCCATTAAATAATGCTTACATTGAATATTGTAAAAACAACACATGAATATTAAAGGCAATTCCAATTAACAACGTAATTAACAATGAAATAAATGCTACTCTTCTATTCTATAGCCTTCTTTGATTTTCTGTAAAGGTAACTATCGTATATAAATCTTTTGGCAAATCGAACTTGTTTATCTGAATTGATCAGTTTTTTGTACACGTTAGCATTTACGCCAAAATACTCATAGCAAGAACCATCCGTGAAAGTGATTTCCAAAAGTAAGCCCTTGTGTTTAAAATCAGCTATTCCACATTCCATAATCATTTTTTGATATTCAGCAAGGTTAGCCTCTTTTGTTTCGGGTGCTATACTCACAAGAAAATGATAACCGTCTGTTACTTGTCGACCCATAATATTAGCCTCCTCTTTCAACGGATCATCATCCTGAAATTTATCTGGATGCCATTGTTTAACTAGTTTTCTATAGGTTAATTTCAAAGTTGTCAAATCAATTTCATTTTCAATTTGAAATAACTTTTTGTATTCGTTGATTCGTTTCATTTATTGTTTTTGTATGCCGAACTGAAATAAGAGTCAGACAAGCATATTTAATTTATGTAAATTTCAAATTGCCCTTAAACAGTATATTACTATAAAAAACAAAAACCCTTGGAAACTTGATACTTCCAAGGGTTCTCTATTCCTCCAGCCATAGAGGCGTGTCTTTGTGCTTCAACATCCATTATTACTGGAATAAGCTATATCTAATATCAACTTCTGTATTCTAGTGGTACAAAAATAACAAAAATATTGGATAAAAGGGCTGGTATCTTTGATTTTTATATTTGATCTTATCCTCGAGTAAAGAAAATTGTGTGCGTTAGACGTTTTACTACTTGCCCTTATTCAACCAAAAAAAATTTAATTAATTGATGTATAAACAAAATAGGTAGATTTTTTTGTCATAAAATGAATTAACCGGAAAACGGTTTCACAGATCACAAACTTCTTACATATTACAAAACTCCTTCCTCAACTTATCATGATTGTCAATAGCCAGGAGTGCAATTTACAAGCTATGGGCTAGCAATGATTGAAG
>JBILQY010000441.1:0-2553 GCA_044372955.1 Crocinitomicaceae bacterium
GAGTGATAATTGTCCGGATACGGCGTACCAACAAATCATTTTCGACAACGATCCATTTTACTACGCACCGAACACGTTTATTCCTGATGGAGATGGTGTAAATGACGTTTGGAATGTTGTTTTCTCGAGTCCTGAAGACGTTAAAAAGTACACGATGCAGATTTTTGACCGTTGGGGAGAATTGATTTTTGAAACGAATAACATCTACCAAGGTTGGGACGGAACGTACAGAAACAGCCAATGTCAAGATGGTACTTATGTGTGGAAATTAACTTTCTCTTGGGATGACTACCGCACTTTCCAGAAGTTGGGACACGTGAATTTGATGAGATAAGAGGAGGATTACGGATTAAAGTATTGCGGATTTAATTTGCGGATTACAGTTTATGTATTGAATCTTTAAATGGTTTAAAAGTTTGCTATTTCACGGTTTATATTTTTCATCGATAAAAGAAACAATATCTTACTTTTGCAAACTTTACAAATAGAAATTAAACATGACCATTAACGAGTTATTTGCTGCTTTTACGGATATTGAATATCAAGCAAATCGTTTGATGAAAATAAAAAACTTCGAGGACTCGCATTTAGAACAGTTTGATTTAAGGTCTGAAGAGGTAAGAATTGAAGTTCTTCGATTAGATTTAAGTGAAGAAATGAATGAGGAATTCAATAATTTGGGGAGAATTAATTGTCAATTTATGCCTAAAATTAATTTTGGACACAAATTATTAAATGTGCTAACGTTTGGATTTTACAAAAAACACTTTATTTCAAAGGAAAGAGAAACCTATTTTTTAGGTGAAATTAATCAGCGTAAAAAACTATTTTTACATACAAAACATCAACTAAAGGATACCTAATGAGTGCTAATTTAGATGAAGATTATTGGCAAAATCGTTATTTGAGCAATCAAGCAGGTTGGGATTTAGGAAGTGCTTCAGATCCGATTATTCAATATGTTAATCAATTGATAAATAAAGATATAAGTATTCTAATTCCGGGTTGTGGTAATGCTTATGAAGCTGAATATTTAATTAAAAATGGTTTTCATGATGTAACAGTTATTGACTTAGCAGAAGCACCATTAGCAAACTTAAAAAATCGTGTTCCAGAATTTCCAGCTTCAAAACTCTTAAAAGGAGATTTTTTCGAATTAAATAAGCAATTTGATTTGATAATAGAACAAACTTTATTTTGTGCAATTGATCCAAAGTTACGACAAGCTTATATTAAAAAAATGAGTGATCTTTTAACTGTTAATGGAAAGTTTGTTGGTTTGTTGTTTAATCGTGAATTTGAAGGAGGTCCGCCTTTTGGAGGGAATAAAGAGGAGTATTTAAATTGTTTTTCTTCTCATTTTCAATCGTTAATTATGGAACCGTGTTACAATTCAATTCCTCCAAGGAAAGGAGCTGAGTTATTTTTTATTGCCAGAAAATAGTTATATGAAAAAATGGTTGCTTTTTTTGCTTTTGCTTGCGTAGGCATAACGACAGAAATATTTTTTACTGCAATTAGTTCGGTAGTTGAAAGTATAATCAATAACGAATCAATTAGTTGGAGACTTCTTGTATTTTCTTATGTTTGGATGTTCCCAATTTATGGTTCAATTTCATTTTTAGCACCACTAGTACTTGGTTTTTTAGCTAAATATCCATTGATATTAAGATTGTTTTTGGCTGCTTTAGTCATTTTTACAGTTGAGTTTATTTCGGGATTTATTCTAGATCAACTTACAGGAAGTTGTCCATGGGAATATAAACATGGATATCACATTATGGGGTATATTCAGTTGGAATACTTACCAGCTTGGATGCTTTTTGCTTTTATGATTGAAAAGATTTACAATTACCTAAACAAAGCTTTCGACACCAAATTTTAGACAACAAAATCAAGAAACTACAAAAATATTTTTGGTGTAACTTTTCTTAAAATCAGTGTAAGAAAAAAACCAATTGAAACACCTGTTGTATTAGCTAAAGCATCTAACCATGATGGAGCTCTTCCGGGAACAAAGCCTTGACAAAATTCCATTAATAAACCATAAGCAATTAATAAAGGTAGAATTAGTAAATGCTTTTTGAAACTAGAAGCAAGTAAACCTGCATTTAAGCTAAAAACCGTATAAGCAATAAAATGATTTATCTTATCATGCTCTCCAAGCTCAATTCCTGATTTTGGCGGCATCAAACTAAGAACTGTAATTCCAATTACGACACAAATAAGGGATGCTTTAAAGAGATCTTTATTTCTAATTTTCATAGAGCAAAAATAACTGAAAAATTCTCTTCTTTATTTTAAAAACCCAGCAGCTCTCAAGTTCTTTTGGATAACTGCAATATCATCAGGAATGTCAAAGTTAAGCAACCAACCATTTTCTAAACTATTTTGAACACCTAATTCATTTAGGTTAGGATTTGAAACGATTAATTCACCTAGTTTTTCTAAATCTTCGCGAAAATCGTATCTTAAGTCTTCGTGTAAAGCTTTGATTAATGTTAAGATTTTAAAAACTCTGGCGATAACATAAATATTGAAGATGTATGATCT
>JBILQY010000080.1:0-9283 GCA_044372955.1 Crocinitomicaceae bacterium
CAAACATTACTTCTAAATCGTCTGCGGCACCTTTCACTCTGTCGAAAGTTTCAACCCAAAATTTTAAGCCGCGAATATCTTTCATTTTAGCCTCTGCCTTTTTAGGATCGTCCCAAAAAGAAGGGTCTTGTGTACGTAACTCTTCCTCTCGCAATTGCATTCTTTTTTCTTCAATTTTCAAATAAGATTGAATTGCTGAAACACGTTTTAAAAGCTCTTTATGTTGTTCGATTGTCATAGCGCAAAGGTAATTAATAAATCGCAAGGGAATTATTAGGAATTGCAAACGAATAATTTCAAACGAAAAAACGAAGTAATTGGGCATAAAAAAAGCGCCCATTTCTGAACGCTTTACTATTATTTCTTTAGTTCTTAGTTTTTCACTGGCTCTGGAGCAATTACCTCTGGATTTGTTGGTTGTGGAAGAACGGTTCCTTTAATTGTTAAAACAACTGGATCGCTTACATCAGAAGTGATAGTGATTGTTTTTGTAAAAGGACCAACTCTTTTTGTATCATAAGAAACACTGATTTTATCTTTTTTTCCAGATGGAACTGGTGCTGTTGGTTTTTGAGCAGCCGTACAACCACAACTTGTTTGAACGTTTTGAATAGTAGCATCTTGTTTACTCACATTTTTGAATTCAAATTCAAACAAATCTTTGCTATCGTAAGGGATGTTTTCACGAACGATTTCTAAAGTTGTAAATTTTAAACCCTCTTTCGGAGCAGGAGTTGCTGTTTCTGTTACTTGTGCGAATGTTAATCCAGATAAGATTAATGAAAATGCGAAGAATAAATGTTTCATAGTTTTTTGATTTTGTTTTACAATAGTATAATTTATAAAGTTAATGCGCTAAAGTTTAACACAAAATTAAGAAATCAAAGTTAAGTCTAAAGTAAAAATCTTTATTGTTGAAAATCCAAATTTATTCGAAGTAAAAACTATTTAGTGAATCATAGCGAAAAAATTTGGCCTTGAATTTCTAGTTTTTAGCTACTAAACTGAAACTGGCTAATTTTAAGGATTTCTGTAATCAGTCAGCAGACTGACGCCAAAATCTAGTTTCAGAAAGGAGTTAAAATTGTTCGCGACGAGTTGTAAATAACTGAGGACAAAAATTTGCGAACAAAAAGAAATTCAGAGCCTTGATTTTTAGCTTCGCTGCTACTTCGTGGTGATTCTTTTGATCAAGCAAAAGAATTTAAGAATAGAATAAAAATAAAATAAGGTTTTACAAGAATCATAGGGCTAACATGAATTAAAAAGTATTTTCAAAAAATCTTAATACATCGCGAACAGAAGAATAAGTGTTCTTTTTTACTTTTAATAGTTGACTCTTCTTCAACCAAACAACTTCTGTAATTCCTTCCTCTGCTTGGGCTTCAACGTCATTTGAACCTTCATAATTTAATACAAACCAAGTTGTTTTTTTTAGCACTGATTGTTCAAACATAAAATAGCAATGGTAAGTTTTTATCAATTTTTGTTCAATTGTTAAAACGCCATTCAAGCCACATTCTTCTTGAATTTCTCGAATTGCAGTTTCCTGTGCCTTCTCACCTACTTCTTTTTTCCCTTTTGGAATATCCCATTTACCATTTCGTTTGATGAAAAGTTGTTTGTCACCTGATTTAACAATTCCACCAGCCGCTTTTATTTTCTTGAAATTTGAGAAAAAATACTTCAGTGAACTTTTTGGATTGGGACTAATAAATTGATATTCAGGTTCGACCAAACTTTCTTTTAATACTTGAAAATTTTCGGGTTCTAAACCTTCATATTTTGGAAGACCTGTGATTTCTTCTTTGGTAAAATAAATTACCTTTTCTTCAATGAAAACTTTATACTTTTGTGCCATGATTGAAAACAAAGATAGAGCATTAAAAGTTGCTGAGTTGCTTTTGAAAGTAAAAGCGGTAAAATTACAACCAAACGAACCATTTACGTGGGCTTCCGGCTGGAAATCACCCATTTATTGTGACAATCGTGTAACGCTTTCTCACCCTAGTGTTCGCACTCATATTCGCCAAGCTTTTTGTGAAATGATTCTTGAAATGTTTGGAAAACCAGACGTTATTGCTGGTGTTGCAACCGGTGGTGTTCCTCAAGGAGTTTTAATTGCACAAGAATTAGGCTTGCCTTTCATTTATATAAGAAGTAGTGCAAAATCTCACGGAATGGGGAATTTAATTGAAGGCGCTTTTGAACCTGGACAAAAAGTGATAGTTATTGAAGACTTAATCTCAACTGGAGGAAGTAGTATCAAAGCGGTTGAATCTTTGAAAGAAGCTGGATTAATAGTAAAAGGTTTAGCGGCGATTTTCACTTATGGTTTTAAACAAGCAAGCGAAAACTTCAAAAATGCAGATTGTCCTTTCATTACCTTAACTGATTATTCTGTATTGATTGAGCAAGCTTTAAATTCAAATTACGTTTCGGAAAATGACTTGGCAAATCTTCAAAATTGGAGAGAAAGTCCTTCAACTTGGAAACAAAACAACTAAACTATGGAACTAAATAGCAACAAGGTTATCGTCGCAGCCACTAAAGCTGAAATCATTTCTTATTTGTCGAATGCCGAAAATATCTGGGATTTATTGCCGCAAGATAAAGTTTCAGATTTCAAGGCGACAACTGAACAATGTTCGTTTAAAGTACAAGGAGGAATTACAATTTCTTTGATTGAAAATGGTGCAACCGAAAATGAATTGTATTTGAAATCAGGTGAGAAATCTCCGTTTCCTTTTAAATTAACGATTAAACTTTCGGAAACTGAAGGTGGAACAGAAGGATTTATCCATTTTGATGGTGAAGTAAATATGTTCTTAAAAATGATGGTCGAAAAACCATTAACAGCTTTGTTTAATTATATGTCTGAGAAGTTGAAAGTGAAGTTTGGATAGAATTAATTCAAAATGTAGAATTGAGAATGTAGAATTGCAGAATTATTTTCAAATTGTCGTTCCCTCATTCGTCATTCTCTCATTCTTTCGTTCCCTCATTCATCATTCTCTCATTTCTCATAATATCATTACCTCGTACTCATTCCCTCATTAATCGTTCTCTCATTTCTCATTCCCTCATTCCCTCATTCCCTCATTCCCTCATAAAATCATTTCTCATTCCCTCATAAAATCATAAAATCATTTCTCATTCCCTCATTCCCTCATTCTCTCATTTCTCATTCATCATTCCCTCATAAAATCCTAAAATCCCTTTTAAAAAATCTTCCCTGGATTCAAAATCCCTTTAGGGTCAAACACTTTTTTAATATTTCGCATAAGATTCAAAGTCACTTCAGGAAACGCAATGTCCATATAATTTTTCTGAACCAAACCAATTCCATGTTCACCAGAAAGTGTACCACCGAGTTTCACTACTTCGGTAAATAGTTCTCGTATCGCTTTCGGTAATTCTGTATCCCATTGCTCGTCGGATAAATTTCCTTTTATGATATTCACGTGTAAATTCCCATCACCAGCATGTCCATAGCACACTGAATGAAAACCGTACTTTTTACCAATTTCCTTCACATGAAATAACAATTGAGGCAATTCAAATCTCGGTACAACCGTGTCTTCTTCTTTGTAAATAGATTGTGATTTCACTGCTTCTCCTACTTTTCTTCGTAAGCTCCAAAGCGTATTTTTCTGTGCTTCCGATTCAGCGAAAAGAATTTCATCCGTTTCAAATTTCTCTAATACCGAAAGGATTTTTTCACATTCTTGCATCAATACTTCCGCATCAAATCCATCAACCTCAATTAATAAATGCGCTTGGTGGTTAGCTGCTACTTTTATCGAATAATCCTTTGTAAATTCTTGCGTCCACAACAAAGCATCACGTTCCATAAATTCCAATCCGCTTGGCGTGATTCCTGCTTGAAAAATAGCTGCAACCGCTTCGCACGCTTTTTGCGCATCGAAAAAAGGCACTAACATCAACATATCAGTTGTCGGGTGAGGAATTAAGCGTAAAACGATTTTTGTTATGATTCCAAGTGTGCCCTCTGAGCCAACCAATAGTTGCGTTAAATTATAACCGGTGGCATTTTTCAGGACATTTGCACCCGTCCAAATTATTTCGCCAGTTGGTAACACTACTTCTAGATTTAACACATAATCTTTGGTAACGCCATATTTAACGGCCTTTGGGCCACCAGAATTTTCTGAAACATTTCCACCAATAAAACAAGAACCTTTACTCGCCGGATCAGGTGGATAAAACAATCCTTTTTCTTTCACTGCATTTTGTAAAACTTGTGTAATTACACCTGGCTCAGTGGTAACTTGATGATTTTTTTCGTCGATTTCTAAAATGCGATTAAACTTTTCCATTGAAAGTAAGACCCCACCATGAATTGGAAGCGCACCACCACTCAAACCTGTTCTTGCTCCAGCTGGTGTCACAGGGATTTCATGCTCGTTACAATAACGCATAATCGCTGCAATTTCTTCCACTGTTGTTGGCTTCAAAACAATTGCAGGAGGAAAACGTAAATCTTCCGTTTCGTCGTGACTGTAATCGTTACGAACTTCCAAATCAACAATAGCTCGATCTGCTAAAAGTTGTTGAAAAAAGACAAGGTGTTTTTCTGTAAGTTGCATAGGGTTCTATTACTTTTTTTGATGTTTGGAGGACGGATAATTTTTGAGAAATAACTCATTAAATCCAAAAGGGAAACGGTTCAAATTTGCATCTGTTGAAAGCAAGACAATCACTTCATTTTCATCGATTTCTTTTTTGAAGTCAATATCAGCAGCTAATGTTGGTTTTTTGTAATGATCTGGATAAACTTCATTGTTATAAAACCAAAACTTACCATTTGAAAATAGATTTTGTGAAAATCCTAAATTGAAAGAACCCCAATAGTAACTATCAGAAATAAAGGTAGTTCTATGGGTATTTCGCTCTGGATATTTTATTTCGAATTTAGGATAGGCCATTGGGAAAGTCGCTGTTTGAAACATTAAATTTAAGCCTTCACCAATGTCATAATCGCCATCTTTGTTTTCTACGGAAACTTCAACTGATGTAATTTTTATTCTTGGATACTGAATGGATGCTTTCTGCTCAATGAATTTAATAATTGAATCCATAGCAATCAACTCTCCATACTTACTCCAATGAATACCTGACTGCGGAAAAAGTGGATATTTAGTGGTTTTTTTCATGCTCAAAAACCACGATTTTAAGTCCACGAAATTTAAATCATTTGCCCGCATGGAACGCAGCATTTCTTCATAATTTGTTTTTCCAACAATAGATTTATACGAATCAGGAAAGTATTCTGGATAATAAGAACCTTTACCTGGAGCCAAAACTATTATCAGCGTTTTATTCATGGATTCCAAAGTTTCTTGAACATATTTCAAGCGTTCGATGGTGTTGTTAATACTGTCTTTTCCGATGTAATCAGTACCGTAATAAGCTTTTATATAATTGTACTCATATAAATAACCTTCCTTTCCAATTATTACACCATTAGCTTGTGCTTTGTTATACAACCAATATTTCAATTGATTGTGTAAACGAATAAAACTAGAGCGGAAACCAAATTTCTCATTAAAATAAGTGTCGTATTGTGCTTGAAAAGCTCCATTGTTTAAACTATCCATTTTAAAAACAGGAACTGCTGGTTCAACTATTGCCCCTTTTAAAGCTTTTTCGTTAGAAAAATGGGTATAAAACTGAATCAAAGGCACGCATAACCCAAGCACCAAAAGGTAGAAAAAGAGTGTTTTTATGCGATTTGTTCCTTTACTTTCCATCAGAATCTAAAATAAATAAAAGGGTTAAAACCTGTCGCAGTGATATAACTAGCTGAAATTCCATAAAGTAGCACCCCGACAAACAAGACAATAAACGCTTGTAAAACAGAATAGTTAACTTCTTTATAAATTGTTGTTTGAAGTTTCATTCCTAATTTACTCAAGCCAATAAACGAAAATAACACTGCAAATAACAAAGTCGTGTAAAACTCAATACTGATTCCTTCTAAGTTGGATTTAAAATTGAAAGAGAAAAGGATTTTAATGTAATTGATTGCATCTTCAAAACTTTCAATGCTAAAAAACACCCAACCAATCATTACCACTAAAAAAGTAAACAAAACACTTGGTATCGTTCCAACAGCATCTAAAACACGTTTCAAAAACATGCGATCTAAAATCAAAAACGTTCCATGAAAAGCTCCCCAAATGATAAAATTCCAGCTTGCGCCATGCCATAAACCAGAGAGTAAAAAAACCAAAATCAGGTTGAAATAAAGTCTTGAATTACTCGAAACCTTATTGCCTCCAAGTGGAATGTAAAGGTAATTTTTCATCCAATCACCGAGGGTCATGTGCCACCTGCGCCAGAATTCTGTTATACTTCTTGAATTGTATGGATTATCGAAGTTTTCAGGAAATGAAAAACCAATTATTTTTCCAATTCCTATTGCCATGTCTGAATAACCAGAAAAGTCGAAATAAATTTGAAACGTGTAGGCTAAAATTCCCAACCAAGCCATTGAACTATCCACTTGGTTAGCAGGTAAACTCATCGTAGTGCTTGCAAATTCCCCCATCGCATTAGCTATCAATACTTTTTTTGCAAGTCCAATCGAAAAACGATAAAAACCAAAAATGCGGTTATCAATCGTTTCATTTCGATGTGGAATTTGGTCGGCAATGTAATTGAATCGAACGATTGGTCCAGCAATTAATTTTGGAAAACAAACAATGTAAAGTAAGTAATGATGTATACGTTTTAAAGGTGCGTGAACTCCTCGATAAACATCAATCGCATAGGTTAAAGTTTCAAACGTGTAAAAAGAAATCCCTATGGGCAAGGCTATGTTTGTCCATGAAACTTCGGAAACTCCAATAGAATTTAGCGCTGAATTAAAATTTTCTACAAAGAAATTGGCATACTTAAAATAGGCTAACAAACCCAAATTCAAGGATAAAGATGTTATCAAAAATAGCTTTTTCCGAGTGGGAGTTTTAGATTGATGAATTCCATTGATTAAAAAGAAATCAACTATTGTTGCACCGACCAAAATGTAAATAAACAAAGGCGCTCCCCAGTAGTAAAAACCAAGACTAGCAAGTAGAATCCAACTGTTTTTGAAATACTTTGGAAGTAATAGATAGCCTAATAAAAAGAGAGGCAAAAAGAAAAATAGAAATAAAGAGCTACTAAATACCACGAGCAAATTTAATTAAATCGAAAGCAATTTGAAGGTAAAACACTATTTTCGTTTAAAATAAGTGAAAATGAGTAAAAAAGTATATATCGTAGATGGTGTTAGAACCGCAATTGGTAGTTTCGGCGGAACTTTATCCACAATGCGTGCCGACGATTTAGCAGCGTTTGCAATTAAAAGTTTAATTGAAAGACACCCTGAATTAGATTTGAAAGCGATTGAAGATGTGATTTTAGGTTGTGCCAATCAAGCTGGAGAAGACAATCGAAATGTTGCAAGAATGGCGGGTTTATTAGCTGGTCTACCTGTTGAAGTTGCTGGTGAAACGGTGAATCGTTTGTGTGCATCAGGTATGGCTGCAACTATCAATGCTTCACGAGCAATCAAGGACGGAGGTGGCGATTTATACATTGCAGGAGGTGTTGAACACATGACTAGAGGACCTTGGGTGATTTCTAAAACTTCGAGTGCTTTTGGTCGCGATGCACAAATGTTCGATTCTTCTTTTGGCTGGCGTTTTATCAATCCAAAAATGCAAGAAATTTATGGTGTTGACAGTATGGGAATGACTGCCGAAAATCTAGTTGACAAATACGGTATCGAACGCGAAGCACAAGATAAATTTGCTTGTTGGTCACAAGAAAAAGCAGCGAAAGCGCAAGCAAATGGATTTTTTGAAGGAGAAATTGCCCCAGTCGTTATACCTCAAAAGAAAAAAGATCCAATTGTTTTCCAAAAAGATGAATTTGCACGCGCATCAACAACTTTGGAAAGTTTAGCGAATTTAAAACCTGCCTTTAAAAAAGAGGGAACTGTAACAGCAGGAAATGCTTCTGGATTGAATGATGGTGCTGCAGCATTGTTAATAGCCTCTGAAGATGGCCTATCAAAACATAATCTAAAACCTTTAGCAAGAATAGTTGGTGGAGCTGTTGCAGGAGTTGAACCTAGAATTATGGGAATTGGTCCGGTTTACGCCGCACAAAAAGCATTGGATAGAGCTGGTTTGACCCTAGCTAACATGGATATTTTAGAATTGAACGAAGCATTTGCCGCTCAAGTTTTGGCTTGTACACGTGCCATGGGATTAGCAGACAACGATCCAAGAATCAATCCGAATGGTGGAGCAATAGCTTTAGGTCACCCACTTGGAATGTCTGGAGCACGTATTTTATTAACTGCCGCAAGAGAATTAAAAAGAACTGGAAAACGTTATGCCTTAGTCGCAATGTGTATTGGCGTTGGTCAAGGCTATGCTACGATAATTGAGAATGAAGAGGCAAAATAAAATTGAAAAATGAAAAAAGAAAATAAAGAGATATAATTCGAAGTATGAACCAACTTCCCTCCTTGAGGAGGGATTGAGGGAGGTGACTAAAATTAATAAGTTTTTAAAATTCATCCCCCTTAATCCCCCTCTGACGGAGTCTGATACTCGTCAGAGTCGTCAGACTTCAAAGGGGGAAACCTGAATCTCGTTTGTCATAAAGTCCTAATATCCTAACATCCTAAAGTCCTAAAGTCCTAAAATCCTAAAGTCCAAAAAATGAAAAACCTCCTCCCCTTACTTCTTTTCCTAACGCTAGTCGCTTGTAAAAAAGAGGATACCACTTGGAACACCGATTGGTCGGCGCCAGCAGTTTCAGACACCTTACGTTTGACCTCGCTATTCAACGATTCGACTTTGGTTGCTAGTACAAGTAACACCATTAACGTTGACTTGACGCGAACGATTTTGAATATTGGATTGTCTGATTTTGTGGCCATTCCAGACACAACGATTAAGCAAAACTTCAATCCAACTGTTTCCCTAAACAATGTTCCTCCGGGCTATCAATTTGTAAATTCAGTCGAAGAACATGAAATGGACTTGGAACCAATTCAACTTAAGAAAATTCATGTTTCACAAGGGACCATTCGTGTGAAAGTTTCAAATCCAATGGGGACGAAAGCATTTTTCACTATTCAATTACCGGGCGTAACAAGAAATGGTGCTGTATTTGAACAAAATTATGCAGTAGACGCAGGAACAGTTCTCAACCCAGGAATTGCAGAAGAAATTTTAGACATTTCAAATTACGATATCGA